>PAOQ02000006.1 GCA_002708105.2 bacterium
CCGTAGTACGCTTCTTAGCTGCTCGCTTTTTCTTGGCTGTAGTCTTACGTTTTACAGTCTTTTTAGCCGCAGTCTTTTTCTTGGCTGTAGTCTTACGTTTTACAGTCTTTTTAGCCGCAGTCTTTTTCTTAGCTGCTGGCTTTTTGGCTGCAGTTTTCTTCTTAACCGCAGTCTTTTTCTTCGCTACAACTTTTTTCTTAGCCGGCTTTTTCTTTGCCGCAGGCTTTTTCTTTTTTGCAACTGCCATAACTTTATACCTCCACTTTAGAATATAAAATTAAACATTTAATATTTTTTTAACGAACACAAAATAAAAATATTAAAAATTCAATATTTAATTGTACTGTAGGATGTTTGAAAATAATTGTCAAGCAATTTTTTTACAAAATTTAGCTAAAAATATATTTACAGTTAAACAAGTTTAAGAAAAATTTTTTATAAAAAGAATTCTTATAAATTTATAATTATTCTTAGTTCATTATTTTTGATCTACTAAACCAATCGTTAACAACATTGTGAAATACATCTAGAATTTTTTCACTGTCTATTGGTTCTACAACTTCATCAGTAAATGCTCTAATTAACATTGCAAGAGCTTTCTTTTTATTTATTCCTCTTGCTTGCAAGTACATAAGCGCGTCTTTATCAATCTGGCCAATTGTAGCTCCGTGAGAACATTTTACATCGTCTGCATATATTTCTAATTGTGGCTTTGTATCTACTTGTGCCGAATCAGACAAAAGTAAATTTCTGTTTGTTTGATAGGCATTTGTTTGCTGTGCTTCCTCATGCACTAGTATTCTTCCATGAAATACCCCTCTTGATGAATCATCCAAAAGCCCTTTATATAGCTGCCTACTTCCACAATTTTCCTTTAAATGCTCCACAAACATATAATTATCCATTAATTGCTCTTTGATTGATAGATATAGACCAAGAATATTAGAATAACACCCTTCGCCATTTAACATTGGGTGAACATTATTTCTGATTAAACTACCTCCACATAAAATTGAATTAGTAGTAAAATGTGAATCTCTTTCTTGAATTATCTTTAAATTTGAAAAAATAAAAGAGCTTTTGCTTCCATTTTCAATTAAAAGATGCTCAACTTTAGAGTTGTTACCTACATATACATTAGTAGTTTTATTCCAAAAATATTCGTTATCTGAATTTGAAACTGAATATTCTATAATCTCAGCCGAGGAAGAATCTTCAAAGTAAAAGATATTCCTTGAATTAATAAACTTTAGATTAGCTTCGGAATCAAAACTATTTATAATAACAATCGGCTTGTCAATTTTAATATCCTTATCAACTTTTAAAAAGATTCCATCTTCAATAAAAGCAGAACTTAGTTCATAAAAAAAATCTTTATTTTTATCTGAGACCTGACTATAAAGGGTTTCTTTAATTTCAGGGGTATCAAAAGAATCTTTAATCTTGGAAAAAGAAAAAGGATAATCAGAGTCTGAAACCAAAATGCCGTTATGGGTATAAATAAAAAAACCATCTATCGAACTTATATGATCTGGCAATTTTGGTTTTTTAAAAGTAGCTTCGTTACCAGAAAAAGTAGAGAAATCTTTCGAAGCAAAGTCTTTTAAATTAGTAAATCTCCAGTCTTCATCTGAAAGTTTTGGTATTCCCAAGTTTCCTACTAAATTAATTGCATCCGATCTATATTTTGCCACCCAGTCCAAATCATGAGTGCCTAAATCTTTATCGTTAAAACTTTTAACTAATCTAGCTGCAAATTTATCCATAATTAACCTTCCAACCAAGAATACCCTTTTGATTCAAGCTCTAAGGCTAAACCCTTATCACCAGATTTGACTATTTTCCCATTAACTAACACGTGAACAAAATCAGGAACAATATAATCCAGGAGCCTTTGATAATGAGTTATAACTAGAAATGCTTTTTCGGGACCTCTAAGGGAATTTACACCATCGGCAACAATTTGGAGTGCGTCAATATCAAGCCCTGAATCTGTTTCATCCAAAACAGAAAAGATAGGATCCAATATTGCCATTTGAAGTATTTCATTTCTCTTTTTTTCACCACCTGAAAATCCTTCATTTAATGACCTCTTCAAGAAACTGTCATCCATTTTTAATTTTTTTATTTTCTCTTTTATTAACTTCCCAAACTCCACTGGCTTAAGGACAGGTTTTCCCCGCGCTTCATTGATAGAATTAAGTGCTTCCTTAAGAAAATATCCATTTGAAACACCAGGTATTTCAATAGGGTATTGAAAAGCTAAAAATATACCTTGCTGTGCTCTTTCATCAGGAGCTAACTCCAGGATACTTTCGCCATTATAAATAATGTCACCATCCGTAACCTCATAGTCTTCTTTCCCAGCAAGAATTGAGGCCAGAGTGCTTTTACCTGAGCCATTCGGTCCCATTATAGAATGGATCTCACCTTTATTGATTTTTAAGTTGAGGCCCTGGAGAATCTTTTTCCCCTCAACTTCCGCATGAAGATTAATAATATCGAGCATAATAGCACCTCATAAATATATAATTTGATTATCCAACACTGCCTTCTAAACTAACGCTTAAAAGCCTTTCTGCCTCAACTGCAAATTCGAATGGAAGCTCCCTAAAGACTTCTTTGCAAAATCCATTAACTATCAGAGAGAGTGCATCTTCTTCTGACATGCCCCTTTGCTGGCAATAAAATATCTGATCCTCACCAACTTTAGAAGTTGTAGCTTCATGTTCAAGTTGAGCGCTAGGATTTTTAACCTCGATATATGGAAAAGTATGAGCACCACAGTTCTCACCAATCAATATAGAATCACATACTGTATAATTTCTTGCGTTTTCGGCTTTCTCGGAAACCTCAACTAATCCCCTATATATATTTTGTCCAAAACCCGCAGAAATTCCCTTTGAAACAATTGTACTCTTAGTATTCTTACCAAGATGAATCATTTTAGTTCCAGTATCAGCTTGCTGTTTATTATTTGTCAAAGCAACGGAGTAAAATTCTCCTACAGAGTTATCACCTGACAGAATACAGCTTGGATACTTCCATGTAATGGCTGAACCAGTTTCAACTTGAGTCCAAGATATTCTTGAATTTTTTCCAACACAATTTCCTCTTTTTGTAACAAAATTGTAAATTCCACCCTTTCCATTTTTATCTCCAGGATACCAATTTTGTATAGTAGAATATTTAATAGTAGCATCATCAAAAGCAATTAATTCAACACATGCAGCATGCAATTGACTCGTGCTTCTTTTTGGTGCTGTACAACCTTCTAAATAACTAACGCTACTTCCCTCTTCTGCAATTATTAAAGTTCGTTCGAATTGCCCGGTGTCCTCTGCATTAATTCTAAAATAGGTTGATAATTCCATTGGGCACTTAACTCCCTTAGGAATATAAACAAAAGAACCATCAGTGAAAGCAGCAGCGTTTAAAGCAGCAAAATAATTATCACCGCTAGGTATTACACGTCCTAAATATTTCTTTACTAACTCCTCATGTTCAATGATTGCATCTGAAAATGAGCAAAAAATTATACCAAGTTTTGCAAGTTTGTCCTTAAAAGTTGTCACCAAGGATACGCTATCAAATACTACGTCAACAGCTACTCCTTCTAACTTTTTCTGTTCTTCTAAGGGTATTCCAAGCTTATTATATGTATCTATAATCTCAGGATCAATCTCATCTAGAGATTTTGGCATTTCCTTAGGTGCTGCAAAATAACTTATTCCGTTATAATCAATTGGTTCTATTTTAAGCTTAGCCCATGATGGCTCTTTCATTTTCTTCCATTTTTCATATGCTTTAAGTCTAAAATCTAGAAGCCATTTAGGTTCATTCTTCTTTTTTGATATATAACGAAGCACATCTTCATTTATACCTTTTGGAATAATTTCTTGTTCGATTGGGGTTACGAAACCATATTTATACTCGCTGTTCTCGAGCATGTCTTTGGTTTCTTGATCATTATCAATTTTTAGTTCTTCTACCATTTTCACTCTCCTAAAACTTAGGCTTTATTTCTAAAGTTATTAGTAGCTATATCTTCTACTGTAATATCATTTAGAAAATTTAATGTATGAAGTTGCAAGTGGTCCCAAACTGACCTTTGGCTACAAGAATTAAATAGTTCGCAAACTACATTCTTTTCCATGCAATCAATTAATTGCATATCACCTTCGATTGCTTCATAAACATCTTTTAGAGAGATATCATCGGTTGACTTCCTTAGAGAGTAACCGCCTTCTGGACCCGGGGATGAACTTAAAAGTCCTTTTTGGACCAGCTTCCTCATAATCTTAGCAAGATAGTTTTGAGGGATGTGTTGCTTTTCTGATATATCTCGGATTGTAAAAACATTAGCTTTTTCTTTAGCTATATATGTTAAAGACCGAACCGCATAATCCAACGACTTACTTACTTGCATAATAACCTCTTCATATTCATAATACTAATATAACCTAAAAATCTAACTATTTCATTCAAAAACTGCTAGTTGACTTACAATGGCATTACAGTAATATATTAGCTTAATTTCAATTAATTAAGGAAAGATATGAACGACAAAGAATGGCTTTTATTAGATGCTAAAGATGCAGTTGTAGGTAGGTTGGCAACCAAAGTTGCTAATATTTTAATTGGAAAAAATAAACCTAATTTTACTCCTGGTTGTGATAATGGTGACTTTGTAATTGTGGTTAATTCAAACGAAGTTAAATTCACAGGCAATAAATTAGAGCATAAATTTTATTATAGGAATACCGGATACCCAGGTGGACTTAGAAGCACTAAGGCCGGGGACTTAATGGACAAAGATTCAACAGAAGTTTTAAGAAAGGCTGTAAAGGGAATGTTGCCAAAAAATAAATGGCAAAGCATATTTATGAAAAGATTAAAAATTTATAAAGATATGTCTCATCCACATAAAGGTCAGAATCCAAAAGTTATAGAGGTTTAAATTGGACAAATATTACGCCACAGGAAGAAGAAAAAATTCAATTGCAAAAGTTTGGCTTACAAAAGGTGAAGGCCAAATTCAAGTTAATAAACGAGACATCAAAGAATACTTTCCAAGAGATTCATGGGTAAAAAATGCTACAGAAGCTCTAGACATAACTGAAACTAATAATGACTTTAATTTTAATATATCTGTACTAGGTGGTGGGCTAACTGGTCAATCAGGTGCAATTAGATTAGGGATTTCAAGAGCATTACTTTTATATAATGAATCTTTCCGGTCAAAATTAAAGCCTAAAGGTCTCTTAACAAGAGACTCAAGAATGGTCGAAAGTAAAAAGTATGGAAAGAGAAAAGCTAGAAGAGGTCAACAATTCTCTAAAAGATAACAATCTAATGAAAAAGAAATTCAAGGTTTCAAACCCCAAAGGAAAACTAGGTGTTTTAATACCTGGAATTGGTGGTGCTGTTAGTACAACTTTTATAGCAGGGATTGAAGCTCATAAAAAAGGAAATGGGAAACTTTTTGGTTCTCTTTCACAGATGGGCACGATTCGAATTGGAAAAAGAACTGAGAAGAAAACACCACTCATAAAAGATCTGCTAAAACTTACAGAAGTTGGAGATTTAGAATTCTATGGCTGGGATGTATATCCTGAAAATTGTTACAAAGCTACTATAAAAGCTGGTGTTTTAGATAAAACCTTAATAGATAGTGTAAAAGATGAGCTTCTCGCGATAAAGCCCGAGAAAGCAGTTTTTAATAAAAAATTTGCCGAGAATCTATCTGGAAAAAATATAAAAAAAGAAAAAAATTATTACAAGCTAGCTCTTGAACTTATAGATGATATTAAAACTTTTAAAAAAAATAAAAATATTGATAGACTAGTAATGATTTGGTGCGGCAGTACAGAAATTTTTTTTAAGGAAGGCAAGGTTCATCAAACCATAAAAAGCTTTGAAGAAGCTCTTAAAAAGAATCACAAAGATATATCACCAAGCATGATTTACGCCTATGCTGCTATAAAATGCGGTGCAGCCTATGCTAATGGAGCACCAAATTTATCTGTCGATATTCCTGCACTTGAAAAATTAAGCAAAAAAAATAAAGTTCCAATAGCTGGGAAAGATTTTAAAACTGGTCAAACATTAATGAAAACTATTCTCGCCCCAGGAATAAAAAGTAGGTTACTAGGACTAAATGGATGGTTCTCAACCAATATTTTGGGAAATAGAGACGGCGAAGTTCTAGATAACCCTAAAAATTTTAAGACCAAAGAAGAAAGTAAATTGAGTGTACTTGAACATATATTTCAACCAGAAATCAATAAAGAATTATATGGCGACTTCTATCACAAAGTAAGAATCAATTACTATCCCCCTAGAGGCGACCAGAAGGAAGCTTGGGACAATATTGATATTTTTGGCTGGCTTGGTTATGAAATGCAAATTAAAGTTAATTTTTTATGTAGAGACAGTATACTAGCTGCACCTATAGTCCTTGATTTAATAATTTTTATGGACTTAGCGCAACGAGCAGGAATGGACGGTATTCAAGAGTGGATGTCTTTTTATTTTAAAAGTCCAATGACAGGAAAAAATCTTTATCCAGAACACGATGTTTTTATCCAATCAATGAAACTTAAAAATACTTTAAGATTCTTAGCAGGAGAAAAAAATATTGATCACCTTGGGCTCGATTACTACTATGAATAATACTTTAAATTAACTTAGCAGATTCTAATACAACAATAACTTCATCAGATTTTACGGTTATCAATCCTGGACCAGCTGAATACTTTAACAAAGCTCCTTCTTTTCCTTTAAAAGAAATATTGCAAGGTATTATGTTGGAAGAAAAGAAAGTATGGCCTGGTAAAATTCCAAACTCCCCGATAGAATTCGTTGCATTCAATTCTGTAGCCTCATCATTGAAGATTATTTCCTCAGGTGAATATATAGTTAAATTAAAAGTATCACTCATATTACTCTAAACTTTTTCCTTTTTCCTTTGCCTCTTCAATGCTTCCAACTAAATAAAAGGCTTGTTCAGGAAGATCATCTAAGGCTCCACTTAAAATTTCATCAAAAGATTTAATAGTATCCTCAATTGAAACGTATTTACCGTCTAATCCGGTAAATTGTGAGGCAACAAAGAAAGGTTGAGACAAGAATCTTTGAATCTTTCTAGCCCTTGAAACATCAATTTTATCTTGTTCAGATAGCTCATCCATTCCAAGAATAGCAATAATTTCTTGAAGTTGCTTATATCTTTGAAGCGTTCTCTGTACTTCTCTAGCTACTCTATAATGCTCCTCACCTACAATTCTTGGATCTAGCATTCTGGAAGTTGAGTCTAATGGATCAACAGCAGGATAAATTCCTAGCTCTGATAACTGACGAGATAAAACAATCGTACCATCCAAATGAGCAAAGGTTGTTGCTGGAGCTGGATCAGTTAAATCATCAGCAGGAACATAAATAGCTTGCACTGAGGTAATAGAGCCTTTTACAGTAGAAGTAATTCTCTCTTGCAATGCACCCAAATCTGTGGCTAGAGTTGGTTGATAACCAACAGCTGATGGTATTCTACCAAGTAATGCTGATACCTCCGAGCCAGCTTGTGTAAATCTAAATATATTATCAACAAACAAAAGAACATCTTGCCCTTCTTCATCTCTAAAGTGTTCAGCTTGAGTTAATCCTGTCAAAGCTACTCTTGCTCTAGCACCTGGGGGTTCATTCATTTGTCCAAAAACAAGCCCAGTATTTTGTAGAACGCCTGACTCTTTCATTTCCATGTATAAATCATTTCCTTCTCTAGTTCTCTCTCCTACTCCGGCAAAGAAAGAATAGCCACCATACTCTTTTGCAACGTTGTTAATCAGCTCCATAAGTAGAACAGTTTTTCCAACACCGGCGCCTCCGAATAATCCAATTTTTCCACCTTTTAGAAACGGTGCCAATAAATCAATAACTTTAATTCCAGTTTCAAAAACTTCTGTTTTAGTACTTTGCTCCTGGAACGAAGGAGCTGATTTATGTATAGGGCTTAAAGACTCAGCTTGAATTGGCCCAACACCGTCAATAGGCTCACCAATAACATTCATCATTCTACCAAGAGCACCTTTTCCAACAGGAATACTTATAGGTTTCCCTGTATCAAGCACTTTTTCACCTCTTCTTATTCCATCTGTAGTATCCATAGCGATACATCTTACCCTTTTACTCCCAATCTGCTGAGCTACCTCAATTGTCAAGTTCCAATCATCAGTATTAATTAAAGGATTAGTTAACTTCAAAGCTGTGTTAATAGCTGGAAGTTCCTCTGAAACAAACTCAACATCAATTACCGGTCCTAAAACCTGAATAACTTGTCCTAAATTTTCACTATTCATCATTATCTCCTTATTATTTTATAGCCTCAGCACCATTCACAATATCCATAAGTTCTGTAGTGATGTATGCCTGTCTAGTTTTATTAAATAAAATTGTTGTATCTCTTAAAATATCGTCAGCATTTCTTGTAGCATTATCCATAGCAGCAGTTCTAGCTGCATGCTCGCTCGTAACAGACTCCAACAAAATACTAGAAATTGTTAAATTAAAGAATTTTGGCAAAACTTCCTCAACAAAAGAATCAATTCCAGGCTCAATAAGTATATCTCCTGATTTCTCATCTTCGATATCTTTTTCTTCTAATTTAATTGGCAAGACTTTGGATATTGTTGGAACTTGAGAAATCGCACTCTCAAATTTGTTATAAGCTACATAAACATTATCAATCTTCTCATCTAAGAAAGGTTGTAAAAGTTGGCCTGTAATTTGTTCTGAAATATCTTTATAGTTCTTCTCTGTAAGACTTGATATGCTTTCGCCATAACCGGCCTCTTTAAAATAGTCTGCCCCCTTTTTACCGATATAGAATTTCTGAATTTCATCTGATTCAAACATATGCTTTTCAATCATCCTAAATAAACTTGTATTATATGAACCACATAGTCCACGATCAGAAGAAACAATTATTAAAACATCTTTAGACGAATCATTTTTATAATTTAAAAACCTACTAGGTGAATCCTTAATTGAACTTGTAACAATTCTTACAATATCCTGATAAGAACTAAAATATGGTCTAAAGGAATTAAGCATCAACTGGGTTTTGGCATATTTAACCGTAGCAATCATTTTCATAGCTTGCATAATTCTCTTAGTGCTCTTTACACTTGATATTTTGGTTCTAATCTCTTTTAAACTTGGCATCTTATGATGTATAAACTCCTTTAAATTTCTCAAGCGAATTTTTTAATTCAGCTACAATCTCATCTGAATAATCTTTTTGAAGTTTTTGTAGTAAATCCTTATGCGAAGATTCAAAATAATCATACAGTTTTTCTTCAAAATCACCTATTTTTTCAACATCAATTTCATCGGCATAACCATTTGTGACTGCAAAGGATAAAAGTACTTGCTTCTCTACAGGCAATGGAACATATTGGCCTTGTTTTAAAGCCTCAACTAGTCGTGAACCTCTTTTTAATTGAGACTTAGTAGCTTCATCTAAATCAGAAGCAAAAGCAGAAAAAGCTTCAACTTCTCTATATTGTGCTAAATCAAGCCTTAAGGTACCGGCAACTTTCTTCATACTTTTAACTTGAGCAGATCCACCAACCCTAGAAACAGAAAGGCCAACGTTAATAGCAGGTCTTACACCTGAGTAGAACAGATCAGTTTCCAAGTAAATTTGTCCATCGGTAATTGAAATAACATTAGTTGGTATATAAGCAGATACATCACCAGCTTGAGTTTCAATAATAGGTAAAGCAGTAAGTGAACCACCACCATTTTCATCACTCATCTTAGCTGCTCTTTCGAGAAGTCTTGAATGAAGATAAAAAACGTCACCAGGATAAGCCTCTCTACCTGGAGGTCTTCTTAGCAATAGAGATAATTGTCTATAAGAATAAGCATGTTTAGTAAGATCATCATATATTACCAAAGCATGTCTTCCTGTATCTCGAAAATGCTCACCAATCGCACATCCAGTAAATGGAGCTAAGAATTGATAAGGTGCAGGGTCACTAGCATTTGCCGCTACCACTGTTGTGTACTCTAAAGCACCATTTTCCTTTAATTTTTCTACAACTTGTGCAACGGTTGACTGTTTCTGTCCAATAGCAATATAAATACAATAAACACCTTTTCCTTTTTGATTAATAATAGTGTCGATTGCAATAGCAGTTTTCCCGGTTTGTCTATCACCCAATATTAATTCTCTTTGACCACGCCCAATTGGAATCATTGAATCAATAGCTTTTATTCCTGTTTGCAAAGGTTCATTTACTGATTTTCTATCTACAACACCTGGAGCCTTAATCTCTACAGGTTTAAATTCCTCCGAAGCAATGTCACCCTTTCCATCAATGGGTTTTCCTAAGCCATCCACTACGCGTCCAAGCATTGAATCTGACACACCTACTTTAGCAATTTCTCCGGTTCTTTTAACCTTATCTCCTTCAATTACTAACTCGTCAGCACCAAAAATAGCTACACCGACACTATCTTCTTCCAAATTAAGAATTAAACCATATACTCCACTATCAAATGTTACCAATTCACCGGCCATAGCTTCGTCTAAACCATAGACTTTAGCAATACCATCTCCAACCGTTGTAACAGTCCCAATTTCTGATGATTTAAAACTTGACTCAAATCCTTGAATTTTTTGCCTTAATTGCTCACTTATATTTTGGACATTTACCTCAGACATTAAACTCTCCTTTTAAATTTATTTTTTTTAATTCGCTAATTTTTCCAAGCAAAGATCCATCAAAATACTTGTCCTCAACCTGTAAGATTATGCCTCCAAGTATAGTTGAATCTTCCTTAAAACTAAGTTCTAAATTTTTTCCCCATATTTCTTCTAGATTAGATTTAATCAAATCTAATTTTTGATTTTCATCTGTATTTATAGTAATTACCTCTATTTTCACTTTTCCAAGAAGTTTTCTTAATTTCTTTAAAAAAAATTCTCTTGATTCAATAAAAGATTTTAAAAGATTAAACTCTATAATAACCTCAAGAAACTTTCTAGTAGATTGACAATCTGAAACTATTTGCGCAATCAGATCATTTTTAACAGATGATGGATAAATATCATTAATTAAACAAAGTCTAATGCTCTTATCATTGTTAAATACATCAACAAAATGTGACAACCCTATATAAACTTTTTCTAAATTCTCTTTTGATGAATTTTCTGAAGTTAAAGCAATAAAAAAGTCATTAACTGTTGCTGACGGCATTTTGCTTCACCTCACTTAAAAAAGATATTATTAGCTCTGAATCTTTATCATTAGTAACTTCTGTTGCAATTTCATCTTGAGCAACCTCAATAGCTTTATTTAAAATACTATTCTCAACTTCACTTTGAAGCTTTAGTGATTCTAATTGAATTATGTCATGCGTGTCATTTTTGATTTTATTTGCAACAAGATTTGCATTATCAATAATATCATTCGTCTTCCTGCTAGTAATCAAATCTATTGAATTTCTAAGTTCAGTCAACTCAGAATCAATTAAATTTATTTTTTGCGAGCTAGAATTATAGGCTTCTTGCGAGGCCTCGATAACTTTATTTGCTTCTTGTATCTCACGACTTATCTTCTTACTTCTATTTGAAAAGAAGCTTACTACAATATCTTTTAAAAAATAATAAAGAATTCCGATGAATACTATTAAGTTAAAAAGATGCTGAGAGGCAAACTTTAATTGACTGGCAATATTTATTTCTTCTGACATAACTATATTTTTCCTTTAATTTGTCCTACTAATTCTTTAATTTTCTTTGTTAGTTCATTATCCCCTTTATTGATTTCCTCTATAGATAAATCTGCAATTTTTAAATACATTTCAGAATCCAGCTTCTGCCTTGCATTTTCAATTTCAATTAGTGATTCTTCTTTTGCTTTTTTTATTAAATCTTCAGCTTGTTTTTTTGCTTCAACTATTTTCTCATTTGAGGAAACTTCAATTTCTTTTTTAAAATCAGATATTCTTTTTTTGTAATCTTCCTCAATTTCAATGGCTTGCTGATCCATACTCTTTGCTCTTTCAATCCTAACAGAAGTTTCTACATCTCTATTTTCTTTTAAATCTAACAAAGGCTGAAACAGAAACTTATTTAAAAAAAGTATTATAAATACATATATGGCAAGTTCTATAAAAAAGGTATTGTCGACTGCCAAAACATTAGAAGAATCTGCAGAATTTGCATTTAATGAAAACAAAAATAGTAATAATAAAACTTTTTTCATTTTTAATCTCTAAAGAAACGATAAAGAAGAGGAGGAGCAATAAAAGTGGTCAACATAACCATGACCGTAAGGGCTGAATAATCACTACTGCTTAATACCCCTGTAGCAAGCCCCATTGATGCGAAAATTAACCCAACCTCACCTCTCGGTATCATTCCAATTCCTATCACTAGCTTATTGGCTCTTAAAGAAAAAGCTCCCAAGCCACAAATCAATTTACCTATTACAGCAATTATAAATAAAACTAAAGCTAAGATTATAACCGCAATATTTTCTTTTATAAAGGGATTGAAAACAGAAATATCAACGGCAGATCCAACCATTATAAAAAATATAGGAATAAAGACATCTGCTACTGGTTTCAATCTATCTTCAATTAAATCTTTTTGATGCGTTTTTGCTAATAAAAGACCAGCTGCAAAAGCTCCAATTATTGGCGCCAACCCTGCAATTTGCGCTAAATAAGCAAAGATGAATGTATATGCAAGTGCACCAAGTAGTAAACTTCCTCGTGCTTTAAGGCTATGAACAAAAACAAATAGTCTAGATGTAAATAAATTCCCTAAAATAATCGACACAAAAAGAAATCCAACTGCTTTACCTGAAATAATCCCCACAGTAACAAGGTCTATTGTAGCCTCTCCCCCCGAATTAGTAGTAGTAATTAATGCACTTACAACTGCCAAAATAATTAGCCCCATAACATCATCTATAACAGCTGCGCCTAAGATTATTTTCGATTCTAAACTTTTAAGCTTCTTTAGTTCAGAAAGAACTCTAGCAGTAATACCAACACTAGTTGCAGTCAATGTAGCACCTATTGTTAAAGCTGCTAAGAAAAGAGTTGTCTCAGAAGTGAAGCTAATTAAAGAATAGTCGCTCAAAATAAAAACTGAATAAAAACCTAAGAAAAATGGGACAACTACTCCAAGAATTGCAACTAAAAGAGAAGGAACTCCTACATTTAGTAAGTCATTTAAATCAGTTTCTAATCCTATCTCAAACAATAGAATTGCAACGCCAACCTCAGCTAACAAATGAAGTATCTGGTAACCTGGCTCTCCTAATACAGGAATCAAAGCCAAAGAGCCCAATAAGACCCCGGCGATTAGCTCGCCGAGCACCTCTGGCTGCTTAAATCTTACAAATATTGAACTTAATACTTTCCCTACTATGAAAATACTAGCTAATGCAAGGAAAAAGCTGCCTAAAGAGTAATTATTTGGATCATCTAATGTCATTACTTGTCTCTAAAACGACTTAAGTTTCACATGAAAAAAAGTCATAGTCAAACCTTAAACTATGGAGAGTAAATCTATAATAGTTTATTATAAAAAAATAAAGAGTTACAATGCCAAGTAAAAAAATTCGCTTAACTATATCAGATTTGTGGACTAACCAATATACCTATTTTATTTTGGTTGGATTTATAGTTGGGATTTGTGCAGGCTTCTCTAATGTTATATTCCATTTCTTATATCAAACTGTTCATTTATTATTTATATCACCATTAGAATCAAAAAACATGGTCATCTTTGGTACTATTGTAGGTGGACTGATTCTTTTCTTCATTTCCTATCTTTCAGGTAAAGAAGACATACTGGGATATAAATTTCATAACTTTATTCATACAATTTCTAGAGGTTCTGGAGTTATAAGCATTAAAGAAACAATATTAAAAAGTTTTTCTCAAATTGTATCTCTGGGTTTTGGTGGGTCAGTTGGTCAAGAAGGTCCCATGGCTCAATTGGGAGGATCAATAGGAAGTATAGTTGGACAAAGAATAAGAATTAAAAAGAGTGATTTAAAAATCTTCATTGCTTGTGGTATAGCAGGCGCCATCGCGGCTACTTTTAACGCTCCGATAACTGGAGTTCTTTTCGTAGAAGAAGTCGCCCTACTTAGGAACATTAAAATCAGAAGTTTCTTACCTGTTGTCATTTCGGCTGCGACAGCAACTGTAGTCGCAGGATTCTTTAGTTCTGATCAAAACATATTTAACAGAGTCGATTTTCTTTTGTTTAGCTATAATGAATTATTTGTATATGCACTTATGGGAGTATCAATAGGTTTTGCATCCTCGTTCTTTACTAAATTTCATTTTATCGTTGAGAAAAAATTTGATGATTTAATTCCAAATATGAAAATAAGACCTATTATTGGCGGTGCTATATTAGGAATTTTAGCTCTAATTCCCTTTGGAATAGGTCTTGATGTTTTAGGTAATGGTTATGAAGCGATTAGAAAAGCTATGACATATGAATATTCATTATGGATAGCAATAGGAATTTTACTTCTTAAACCCTTGGCAACCTCTATAACTTTAAACAGCGGGTGGCCTGGCGGGATATTTGCTCCCTCAATCTTTATGGGTGCAATTTGTGGCTATCTTTTTGGTTTTGCAGTTGAATCAATATTTTATCCTCAATTAATTCCTGGAGAATTAACAACTTCATATTCGATTGTTGGCATGGGAACCTTCCTTGCCGCAATGACCCAAGCACCTTTAACCTCAATTTTCTTTACTTTTGAATTAACTCAAACATATCAAGCAGTACTTCCTGTAATGATAAGCTCAGTTATTGGAACTTCAATTTATAGACTAATGATTGGAAGGTCATTTGAAGCTTGTTATTTAAAGAAAGAAAATTTAGAGATCATACAAAATGAGGAATCAAACATATTAAGCAATATGAAAGTAAACGAGATAATGAGAAAAGATGTTGTAACAATTCCTGAAAAAATGACTTTAGGAAAATTTATAGAATTTCTTCCATCTACTCACTTAACAACATTCCCTCTTATTGATCAGGATGACAATTTGTCTGGAATAATTTCTGTTCAAGACTATAGGGGATGGGTACTAGAAGATGAACTAAGGGACGTAGTTATAATGAAAGACCTCGCTTCAACAAATGTGAACACTGTTACACCAGATGAATCTATGCTTGAAGTATTAAAGCATTGGGACAAAGGTGATATGCTTCCAGTTGTTTCAAGAACTGGCTCTAAAAAGATAATTGGTATTTTAGCGAGAAGGGATGCATTGATCGCCTACAACAAAGCTCTAACTGAAGAAGCATCCGAACTATAGTTCTTTTTTACTAAGTACTCTATTTCATAGCCGGTTGCTAAGGTTCCTATTTTAGAAATCACTTCAAGAGAAGGATGGAGGTAATTATTGCAATTGATACTTTTGCACTCATTATTTTCTTTACTAGTACACAGACATTTAAAGTACATTCCACGTGTATTCAAATTTTGGTGAGGACTCTTTGAATCATTAACTCTATAAAAACCACCAGCAACCTGAGAATTAATTAGATAATAAACCGGCTCTTTATTTTTATAAATTGTCTCAACACCTTCTTGAAGAATGACATTCTTCAAATAACTGCCACCTTTTGAAACCTTCATCTTCTTTCTACCATCCCTATTAAGAGATAAAAATTCATCACCTTTCTGAACTTGCATTACAGCCATGCCGTAAGTTCCAGTATTATTCTTAACAAAGACTAAAGGATTAGGAGTATTATAATGCCTAACAAGGTCCCTGATCATTTGATTAGTTAAATCCGCTAACCTTTCCCTATCTTCTAATATATCAAAATTAATATCCTCAACAAGCTTAGTTGATAGAGAAAATATTGAAGAATCTATAGAGAGCATTTCAGCAAACTCTACAACAAGTTTATTATAAAATTCAAAGTGTATATTTTTTTTTCTAGCATGCCACCCAACTTCCGTTGGTGGAACAACCAACTGATCGAGGCCTTCTAATATTGCAGGTGAATAATCAGATAGATCATTATTAATTAAAATTAAGTCTGGCTCAAAATCCTTGATAAATATTTTATTATCAATTCTCTCAATCTTGCTTGCTAAGACTTGATTATTATCTGAGGCATAAAATTCATATTCTCCAAAATCAGACTCATATAAGCCGACCCTAACACTTAAACCTGCTTTTTCTAAGATCTTAATCAGCGACAATATATTATCCCAATAAAAATTGTTTCTAGTGTGAAATTCTGGAACTATCAAAACGTTTTTTATAATATTATCGTGAAATTTTCTCTTATATTCCTTAATTAAATCTGAAGCACTATTGATAAAAAAATTTGAAAGATTATTGAACCCACCTGGAAAAATATTTGTATCAACTGCAGCTATTTTATTTTCTGAGACTCTTAAATCAACGGAAGTGTAAAAGGGTATTTTTACTTCATCTTCCTTTTCTTTAAACCAGTTTGAGATTAAATCCTGATTTAATAAAACTAAATCATCTATTTTTTTTAAAAGTTTCATGTTTTCATATTACCATTGATTAAAAGAAAAATTACTAGTTAAAAATTATCCTTAATTCTGAATAAATGCATCAATTGCTTGTTTAATTTTCTTATAATCAGCACCTGGAACAATATGGCCTTCAATAACAAACGTAGGCGTTGAACGAACACCAATATTAACACCTTCTTCAATACTAGATTCAACAAACTTTTTATATTTATCCCCAGCATTAAGACAAGATGTAAAATTAAAATCTACGGATGAAAAAATATCTTTAATAATTGAATTAAATCCTTCTTCATTAAAATCTTCCTGATTTTCAAAAATTAAATCATGAGATTCCCAAAATTTTTTTTTCACCAAAAGTATCGTTAACGCAAGAGGTAAAGTAGGCTGCGTCATCAGCCCATTTATGAAAACTTAATGGATAATGCTTGTAATAAAAGGAAATCTTATCTCCATATTCATTCTTTAATTTCTTCACTTGTTCTGCACCAAATTTACAAGCAGGGCACTGAAAATCTGAGTATTCGACAATCCTGATACTTCCCTCGTTCCCGCCCAATCTTGGAATCCCTTTGAGGTTCAGCGAATTCATCAAATCAATATTCTTTGTTGGACCAGCAAAATCATATATTTGAGGTTGAAAAATTATATATCTACCATCATTTGATATAAAAAAAGTTAGCTGTTGTGTTTCATTCAATGTTTTAAAAAGTATTACGCCTTCTTTTAGTCCTTTAATTGGTGAATCCTTAATTGTACTTATTGAAACCAAGGAATCATCCGGTATTACGGCTGAAAACTTATCTTTAAAATCTTTAAGAATTTTATTTTTGTCTAACTTAATTTCCTTTTCAACTCCAGAATTAAAACTGTCACAAGAAACAACAAAGAATAAAATAAAGAATATCTGAAAAAATTTTTTCATTTTACTACTCTTGAAAGTATAGCCTTTGCATTACGGTAAAGACTATCAAATGAGAAACAATCTTCTAACTCTTTTTTAGTAAGAAGCTTCAATACCTTAGAATTTGATAACAATAAATCTCTAAAATTCTTATCGTTATTCCATGCTTGAAAAGCTAGGTCTTGAACTATCTTATATGACTCTTCTCTGGATAGTCCCTTATTTACCAACTTAACCAAGATATTTTGCGAGAAAATAACACCGTTAGTTTTCCATATGTTAGACAACATATTCTTTTTATAAATATTAAGATTTGCTAGCATAAAATTTGCTCTAGTTAACATAAAATGTATTAATGTTGATGAATCTGGTCCGATTACCCTTTCAACTGATGAATGACTTATATCTCTTTCATGCCATAGGGGAATATTTTCGAAAGAAGCTGATGTATTTGATCTAACTATTCTAGCTAATCCTGATAAATTTTCTGATAAAATTGGGTTTCTTTTATGAGGCATTGCTGAGGATCCTTTTTGACCTTTTGAAAAAGGTTCTTCTACCTCTAAAACTTCAGTTCTTTGCATATGCCTAATCTGAATCGAAATCCTCTCAATTGATGACGCTATAAAAGATAAGGCAGTAAAATACTCTGCATGATAATCACGATTAATAATTTGACTACTGATCTTGGCTGGCTTTAATTTTAATATAGAACACGCTTTTGCCTCGATTTTAGGAAGCACATTTGAATAAGTTCCAACGGCACCTGACATTTTACCTACACTACAAACTTTAATAGCCTTCTCGAGTCTTTCCTTAGCTCGCTTCATTTCATCCAGCCAATTTGCTACAACTAACCCAAATGTAGTCACCTCTGCATGTATTCCATGTGACCTTCCCATAATAGGAGTCTCTATATGTTTCTTTGCGAGCGAGGTGAGGACTTTTATATTTTTGTTTAGCTCCTTCTTTATTAAATTCCCTGAATCAACTATCAAAAGAGACAATGAAGTATCTAAAACATCAGACGAAGTTAACCCCAAATGAACAAACCTTGAATCTTCTCCAATAGATTTAGCAAGGTTTGTAGTAAAAGCAATGACATCATGCTTTATAACTTTTTCAAGTTTATCAATCTGTTTTGAATCAAATTTAGCTCTTTTCTTAATCCTTACAAAAGAGGCTTTTGGAATGTATCCGTAATGCGACCAAGCCTCACATACTGCAAGTTCTACATCTAGCCATTTCTGATATTTGTTATCATCAGACCAAAGATTTTGCATTTCAACTGTGCTATATCTGTTTATCATGTGGATGTGTAAATATTATACACGGATTTATAATGTCTTTCATAAACTTGTTTATTAACTACTATTCATTATAATTTTTAGATGAGTCCATTAAGAATAATATTTTCAATTCTAAGTTCTATAGCAGGATTTTGGATAACTTTAGGTAATTTAAAAACTGCTGGAAACTTAATTTTGCCATATTCGGTTGGGATTGGAATTTTTTGTGGTCTACTAACTTTCTTTTTTGTTTATTATTCTGAAAAACTTTTTACAGATTTAAGTGCCAAAGCGCTTATAGGCGCAACTATTGGCACGGCTGCTGCTTTATTATTCTTTTTAACTTTTGCATATTTCTCAGAAATAATTGGGTTAAGTAGTAGGTACCCTTTTTATACTTATCCGATCGTTTTCCTATCTGTACTTTGCTTAGGGATTGCTGTTGGACTCAAAAAAGGGGGTGCATCTGATGATGGAAACGAAAAACAAAGTGAATTCTTCCATAGCAAAGTTCTTGATACTAGCGCTATTATAGATGGAAGGATTTCTGATATCTCAAAAGCTGGCTTTATTGAAGGAAGTATTATTGTTCCGCAATTTGTAATAAGAGAATTACAGTGGATTGCTGATTCTAACGACAGCCTCAAAAAAGTTCGAGGTCGAAGAGGACTTGAAATTTTAAAATCATTGCAGGAACAGAAAGATGTAAAAGTAGAAATATTTGATAGAGATTTTACGAAAATAAAAGAAGTAGATCTTAAGCTTGTTAGGCTTGCAAAAGAACTCTCTGCCCATTTAGTAACTAACGACTTTAATCTTACTAAAGTTGCAAATCTCCAGGGCGTTAGAGTTTTGAACGTCAATCAATTAGCAAACTCGCTAAGGCCTGTAATATTGCCAGGTGAAAAAATGAAAATAAAAGTTTCAAAATCTGGTAAAGACGAAAAGCAGGGTGTTGGATATTTAGATGATGGAACAATGGTAGTAATAGATAACGGGAAAAAACATATAAGTGAATTTGTTGATATTATAATCACTAGTGTTATCCAAACACCTACTGGGAGAATGATTTTTTCCAAAGTAGGCGAGTTGCATGACTAAATCATCCAGCTAAGATTTATTAATATGATATCCCCTAGTTTATCCTTTATCGTAACAGCTGCTGGAGAAGGAAGCAGGTTTGGGGTTGGTCAACCAAAGCAATTCAAAAAGATAAATAAAATTCCAATATATATATATTCCCTACTTTCAATAAATAAAATTAATATCAAAAGTGAAGTTTTTTTGACTATCAATAAAAAGATTAAAATAGAAAAGATTGAGAAAGAATTGAAAACTTATGGTCTGAGTAAAGTTAATGTTATTCATGGCGGAGCTACTAGGGCCAATAGTGTCTATAAGGCCTTTACAGAAATAAAAAATAAAAAGGGGTATGTAGTTATTCATGATTCTGTACGGCCTAATTTTGATTTTAGAAATCTTAATGGGATCATAGAAAAAAATAAAAAATTTGATGGAATTATTATTGCTTCAAAGATTCATGATACTGTAAAAAGAGAAACAAGATCAATTGTAAAGGAAACATTAACAAGAGATGAGTTATGGTTAGCAGAAACTCCTCAAATATTTAAATATTCCATTTTAAATAAATGCTACTCTAACAACCTGATAAATGACTCTTATACGGATGAATCGCAATTATTAGAGAAAAAAGGTTACAAAATTAAACTATACGAAAATATAGAATATAATAATAAAATAACTACAAAAAAGGATTTGATTATATATAAGAAATTGTTAAGCGATGTATAGAGTAGGATTAGGCTTTGATGTTCACAAAACATCTGAAAAAAAAAGACTATTTATTGGAGGAGTTAGAATTCCATCTAAACTTGGTTTAGTTGGACATTCTGATGCTGACGTATTAATCCATTCAATTTGTGATGCTATATTAGGAGCCCTTGCCCTAGGTGATATTGGTGATCATTTTAGTGATAAAGATCAGAAAAATAAGAATAAAAAAAGTACTATTTTTCTGAAAAAAATAATGTCGCTGATGAAAAAAGAAGGATATAAAATAGTCAATGTAGACTCAACAGTTATTTGTGAAAAACCTAGAATATCTAAATATAAGATGAAAATTAAGGATACATTAAGTCCGATTCTGAAAATCAACAATAAAGATCTATCTATAAAAGCTACCACCTTTGAAGGCTTAGGGCCTATAGGAAATAATGAAGGGATTGCTTGCAAAACAATTGTAATGTTAGAAAAGATCAAAAAGAAGTAACCATAAAATGTTTTTTGAAACTGCAAAAAAAAGCTTCCTAGGGATTAATAATAAAAAAGATCTAGGATCTAAAGTTGTTGTTGTACCATTTGGTTTGGAAAACACTGTAACTTATGGAAGAGGAACCAAAAAAGGACCTAGAGAAATTATTAAAGCTTCTCATCAAATAGAACTATTTGATGAAGACTTGGGGTATGAAATATCGGATAAAACCTCGATTGAAACTCTAAAAATTAAGCCTATAAATAAGAATACGCCACAAGCTCTATCAGAGCTAGAAAATATAACTTTAAATATAATAAAAGATAAAAAATTTCCGTTAATACTTGGAGGAGAACATACCTTAACACTAGGAGCTATATCAGCTTTAAACAAATCGAACAAACCCATTACTATAATTCAATTTGATGCTCATACAGACTTAAGGAATTCATATCAATCTAAGAAATATTCTCATGCTTGTGTGATGAGAAGGTGTTTGGATTTGAAAAATACTAACCTTATTTCAATTGGAATAAGAAGTACCACTAAAGATGAAATGAGTTTTATTAAAAAAAATAATTCCCGAGTTCATATATTCTTTGCTAAAGATAAAAAAGAATGGGATTTAAAAAGAATTGAAAAGCTAGTGAGAAACAAGAATGTATATATAACCTTCGATGTAGATGCCTTCGACCCTAGCTTGGTACCTGCAACTGGTACACCAGAGCCTGGAGGATTATATTGGGATGAAACTATTAATCTTTTAAAAATAATTACATCAAGCTCAAATATAATAGGGTCCGATATAAATGAGCTAGCACCAATTCAAAATCATAATGCAAGTAATTTCATCGTAGCCAAATTAGCTTACAAACTAATTGGCTTAGTGTTCAATAGAAAATAAGGTATTAAATACCAATAATTTCTTCTTAGTGTATATTTAATGTTATAAAAAAAAATAAGTGAGGTGCTATAATGGCATATGAACTACCACAATTACAATACTCCTATGATGCATTAGAGCCTTATATTGATGCAAAAACCATGGAGATTCATCATTCAAAACATCATCAAACGTATATAACAAATCTAAACAAGGCATTAGATTCGTATCCTGAGCTTTTTGAAAAAAGTTTGGAAGACCTTTTGAGCAACTTGGACCAAATTCCAGAATCAATTCGTATGGCGGTTAGAAATGGTGGAGGCGGTCATTACAATCATAGCCTGTTCTGGGAAACCATCGGACCAAAAACCGACAGTCGAATAAGTGAAAATATGAGTAAATTAATTTCTGATTCATTTGGCAATTTTGACAGCTTTAAAGATGAATTTACAGACAAAGCAACAAAGCAATTCGGAAGTGGCTGGGGTTGGCTGGCTCAAGATAAAAGCGGTAAGCTTGTAACCCTCTCTACGCCTAATCAAGATACCCCTCTTTCTTCTGGACTAAATCCAATTCTTGGTATAGATGTTTGGGAACATGCTTACTATTTAAATTACCAAAACAAAAGGCCTGAATACATTAAGGCTTTCTGGGAAATAATCAATTGGGAAGCTGTTGAAAGCAAGCTAAAATAATGAAAAATAAGAAATTTTCATCCTTTGTTACAAATGGCCTAGATAAGGCACCTAATAGAGCTATGCTTAGGGCGGTAGGTTTTTCAAACCCCGACTTTAATAAGCCAATAGTAGGGATTGCTTCAACATGGGCAATGGTAACTCCATGCAATATGCATATTAATCTTTTAGCAGATCACGCTGCAAAAGGGGCCAATACTAATGGTGGAAAATCAATTATTTTTAATACTATTACCGTATCTGATGGAATATCTATGGGGACTCCTGGAATGAAATACTCTTTAATTTCAAGAGAGGTAATAGCAGACTCTATTGAAACTGTTTCCGCAGCCGAAGGTTTTGATGGGATTATTACAATCGGCGGCTGTGATAAAAATATGCCTGGATGCCTTATAGGAATGGCAAGACTAAATAGACCTTCAATATTTATTTACGGGGGCTCTATAATGCCTGGAAAACATAAGAATAAACCTATTGATGTTGTTTCAGTGTTTGAAGCTGTAGGATCATATTCAAATAAACAAATTTCAAAAAAAGAATTAGAAGATATAGAAAAGTCTGCAATCCCAGGTCCTGGATCATGTGGCGGAATGTACACAGCAAACACAATGGCCTCCGCAATTGAAGCACTCGGAATGAGCATGCCTGGAAGCTCCACACAAATAGCAATCTCACCTAACAAGAAAAAAGATTGTTTAGATTCTGGAAAAGCATTAATAAATTTAATTAAAAAGAATATAAAGCCTCGAGACATTATGACTAAAAAAGCATTTGAAAATGCTATTACCGTAACAATAGCTTTGGGTGGATCGACAAACGCGGTTCTACATTTAATCGCAATGGCAAGCGCTGCGAATGTCAAAATTACAATTGATGACTTTACAAGAATAGGAAAGAAAGTGCCAGTACTTGCTGATTTGAAACCAAGTGGAACTCATGTGATGGCAAAATTTTGTCAAATAGGAGGACTTCCACCTTTGCTAAAAAGATTATTGGACAATAACCTTCTTCATGGCGACTGTTTAACGGTTACAGGAAAAACTATGAAAGAAAATCTTAAAAACGTAAAAGATAATCTTGGAAATAAAATTATTCGTGATGTATCAAATCCTATCAAAAAAGATAGCCACTTAGTAATACTTAAAGGCAATATTTCACCAGATGGTGCAGTGGCAAAAATCTCTGGAAAAGAAGGTCTTGTTTTTGAAGGTCGTGCAATAGTTTTTAACTCTGAGGAAGAATGCATGGAAGCTATATTGAAAAGAAAAATTAAAAAAGGGCATGTGATTGTTATCAGATACGAAGGACCAAGAGGCGGGCCTGGAATGCGTGAAATGTTAGCTCCTACGTCCGCTATAATGGGTCAAGGTCTGGGTTCCGATGTTGCTTTTATAACTGATGGAAGATTCTCTGGTGGTACACATGGTTTCGTTGTGGGTCATATAACACCTGAAGCTTTTGATGGCGGAATAATCTCAATTATAAAAAATAATGATTCAATAAAAATCGATTCCTCAAAAAGAGTATTAGAAGTTAAGATCACAAAGAAGGAGATTTTAACAAGGCAGAAAAAATGGAAAAAACCTTCACAAAAACATTTAACCGGAGCAATTTACAAATATTCAGCCTTAGTAAGCTCTGCTTCAACAGGTGCAATAACAGATGGGAAAAATTGAAGAAGTGAAGGATCTAAAAAATAAAAATATCTTACTTGGGGTGACTGGTGGGATTTCTGCTTACAAAGCATGTGAAATGGTGAGAATGCTTATGAAAGAAGGAGCAAATGTTACCGTAGTTATGACGAAAAATGCGGAGAAATTTGTTTCCAAGATGACCTTTCAATATTTGTCAGGCAATAAAGTTCTATCAAATATGTATGATGATGAAGAATCTGAAATATCTCATATTAATCTTGCTGATAAATCTGACTTAATTCTTGTCTGTCCAGCTACCGCAAATTTCATCTCAAAATATGCAAATGGAATCGCGGATAATCTTTTACTAAATATATTGCTGGCAACAAAAGTCAGTGTAACAATTTGCCCTGCAATGAATGTAAACATGTATGAGAACCCAATTATTCAAGAAAATATCAAAAAACTTTCAAGTAATGGGGTTAATTTTGTAGAGCCGGATTCTGGAGAACTAGCATGCGGCTGGGAAGGAAAAGGAAGATTGGCAGACCTTGAAAAAATTCTTAATTCTTTAAAAAAAAAAGAGCAAAATAACAAAGATCTGTTAAATGAAAATATTCTCATTACTTGTGGTGCAACAAGAGAATATCTTGACCCTGTTAGATTTATCTCAAACCCATCATCTGGTAAAATGGGTATCGCCCTTGCAAAAGTTCTTGAGGCTAGAGGTGCAAAAACAAAAATCATTCATGGGTATATCGAGGAGAATATATCTGATCATAAAAACGTTATTAAGTGCGAGTCGGTAGAAGAAATGGAAAAAGAAGTTTTTAAAGAGTTAGATAAATTTACTGTGATAATAAAAGCAGCAGCTGTTGGTGATTACAAGTTTAAAAAACCGGAAAAAAATAAAATAAAAAAAAATAATGACTCTGTATCCTTTGATATGGAAAAAACAAACGATATTCTAGCTAGGATTGGGAAAGAAAAAAAATCTAATCAAATTCTTGTAGGCTTCTGCGCAGAAACTAAAAATACAATTCCGAATGCTAAGAAAAAGATAGAAAAGAAAAATTTAGATATGATTGTAGCAAATGATATATCTGTACCAAATTCTGGATTTGGTAAAGATTCTAATTTTACATACATAGTTCTTAAAAATAAAAAAATTGAACAGTTAGGGTTAATATCAAAACAAAATCTTGCAATAAAGATTAGTGATTATATCAAGGAAGTTAGAATGGAATTACCACGATAGATAATTCCATTCAAAAATAAATCTATAAAATAGAATCTTTACATGCTTTCGCAATTCTAAATTTAACTACTTTCTTAGCTGGAATTTGTATTACCTCTCCTGTTTGAGGATTTCGCCCTTGCCTTGCTTTTCTATCAACCAATACAAGTTTCCCTAATCCAGGTACTGTAAATGTTCCACTTGCTTTAGCCTCAGAACATGCAAGATCTGCAAAAGATTCCATAAAACGAGTAGCATCAGCTTTTGAAATACCTAATTTTTCAGCTAACGCACTAGAAATTTGTGATTTTGTTAATGCCATAATGATAAGCCTCCTAAGTACCTATTATTAATTAATATATTAATTAAAGTACCTTTTTTCCTTATAATAGTTTTTTAATAGTAAAAATGCAAATTTTATCTTCTAAAATCATGTATATTAATCTCCATAATGTTAAAAAAGAGAAGAAGTCTTCTTTTATTCTTTTTAGTGTTTTCTTCAGTTTTACTTTCTATTTATTATGTAAAATTTGGTAAAAATGATGAAACTAAAGAACGAACTCTAGCCCCTAAAGTTCAAGTTATTGAAAGAAAAGTGGAAAATTTCGAAAAAAAACTATATTTTTTGGCAAAATTACACAGTAACAAGAGCATTAACATCATATCTGAGACAGATGGAACTATTGAAAATAAAGAATTTCAAATAGGTGATTTTGTCCAAAAAGGTCAGGTCATAATTCAAATGACGGATACTAGAAAAATTCTAGAGCTTAAAGAAATTGAAGATCTGCTCAAAGCTTCAAAAGCAAGACTTGATGAAGCATCGTCAAATTATAAAAATAGTATCAAACTTCATGAGAAAAAGATTATTTCGGATAAAGAAAAAGAAACTCAAATGAATTCCTACAGATCTATGAAGTTTGAGTATGAAGCCCAAAAAATGCGGTATAAAAAAGTCTTATGGGAATTTGATAATCTTACGGTTAGGGCCCCTTTTGATGGATATATTAATAAATACTTTTTTGATATTGGACAAAAAATCACAAGAGGTGCTACTCTTTTTGAATTTTTGGATAATAGCTTCTTAACCGGAAAAGCAAATCTTAGTTCGGATAGAGCCGAGGAGATAAGAAATTCAAATCAAAAATTACTTATAAAATATAAAGGCTTATTTCTAGATGCTAAACTTCTAGGGATTGGAAGACAAATTAGCAATGATGCTCCTTCATATAAATTAGAGTTTCAAATAAATAATAAAAAAAATACATTTATTCCTGGGGAAGTTGTGGAAGTTGAAGTAGTTGTTGATCAATATAAAGATTATATTTCTTTTCCTTCTAGCGCGATTATAATGGAAGAGGACAAATATTACATTTTTATAGTCAAAGACGAAACAGCTAAAAAAGTAAGAATATCCCCTATTCAATTAGATAATCAATCATTTATTGTGCCTCAAGTTGAAATACCTAACTTACATAAAATTGTTGTTAATGGTCAAGCAAGACTGGAAGATAACGATAAGATAAGGGAAAGCAATTAGTAAATGCGACTAATAGAATTTTCAGTCAACAATCCTGTTTTCTCAAATCTCTTAATGGCTACAATTATTATCTTTGGCTTATATGTTGGAATGAATTTACCCAAAGAACTATTTCCATCTATTGGATTTGAAAGGGTAACAGTTGTCACAATTTACGAAAATTCGACTGCTGAGGATGTAGAAAAACTAATTACAATACCAATTGAAGATCAAATATCAGGAATTTCTGGAATAAAAAAAATTACATCTACTTCATCAGAATCTCGGTCTTTTATTGTTGCAGAACTTTTACCAAATGAAGATATTAAAGAAATAGCTCAAGAAATTAGGTCCGAGATTTCTCAAATCAGAAATGATTTGCCTTTAGATGTTGAAGATCCAATAACTAAAGAAGTAGAGGCTAGTGCACCATTAATCAATGTATCAATTGGCAGTAATGGGGATGAAAATGAACTAAGGTTTTACGCTACAAAATTAAAAGACAATCTAGAGAAACTTGATGAAATCGACAGTCTCATAGAGTCTGGATATGGTGACTTAGTTTTCTGGATCAATATAGACCAAAGCAAGCTTCTTCAATATAAGCTTAGTTTAAATGAAATAATAACTACTATTAAATCAAAAAATATCGACCTTCCTGCGGGAGCTATAAAGACAGGCGAACAGGAATATACTATTAGGACAAAAGGTAGAATTGAAAGTATTTACGAGCCTGAAAATATTCCATTAAATAAAAGATTTAATAAGATACCACTTATACTTGGTGATATAGCTAAGATTGAACTGGGTCAAGAAAAAGATCTTTCTCTTTCACGAATCAATGGATTTAAATCAGTTTCTTTTTGGATAGAAAAGCAAAAAAATAAGGATGCGATCAAGTCGGTAGAAAAAATCAAAGAAACAGTTTCTTCTTTTGAACAAAACCTTCCTAATGATATAAAAATATTTATTTCTAATGATTCATCTTATTGGGTTGAAGGAAGATTCCAATCAATGGTTAAAACAGGAATTTATGGAATCTTAGCAGTATTATTAATTTTAGCATTATTTCTAGATTTTAGATCTGCTTTTCTTGCTGCTCTTGGTCTTCCTGTAGCATTTTTTGGTGCATTTATAGTAATGCAGTATACAGGAGCAAGTCTTAACGTAATAACCATGTTTGGACTAATAATGGTTCTTGGAATTGTGGTGGATGATGCAATTATAGTTGTTGAAAATGTTAAGAGATATATACAAAAAGGACTTGAGCCAAAGCAAGCAGCAATTATTGGAACTAAGGAAATCGCATGGCCTGTTATCGCTACAATTTTAACTAATATTGCATCTCTTTTCCCAATTTTATTAGCAGAAGGAACTCTGGGTATCTTCCTTTCAATAATCCCTCAAGTTGCAATTTTCGCTTTAGTTTTTTCTTTAGTAGAGGCTCTTGCAATTTTACCATCTCATTGTGCCGATTTTGTTAAAATTAGCAAAGAGAGTGGTTTCATTCAAAGGTTATTTAATAAATTTCGCAGAAAGTATTTGAGAACTTTAATCTCATCGCTTAGATATAGATATTTTGTAATAAGTATGTCCTCTCTATTGCTAGTATTAAGCTTAACTATACTTTTTAAAATACCTTTTGTATTACTATATGTATCAGACATAAATCAGTATCTTATCAAAGTCCAAAATCCAACAAATTATAGTTTAGATTTAACTAGTAAAAAGACTGAAGAAATTGAAAAGATTATTCTAGAAAATACACCAAAGAATCTTCTTAAAAACTCTTTAACAACTTTAGGAATTGATTTTTCAAAAAAACCACCAGTATTTGGAGATCACGTTTCAAATATTCTAGTTCAATTTAAAGATTTTGAAGAAAGAAAAGAAAATGGATTAGAGGCGATGAAAAAAGTTCAGAGTATAGTAGAGGAGGAAATCATAGGGCCAGAAAGCATCAGCTTTGTTCAAACTGCAGGTCCGCCCAAAGGGAAAGATCTTGATGTCAGAATCATAGGTGATGACGTTTCTGTTTTGACAGAAATAAGTAAGAAAATCAAAAAATTCTTAAATACCAAAAAGGGTGTTTATGGAGTGACCGATGATCTTTCATATGGTAAAACAAAATTAAATATAAATGTCGATGAACAAAAAGCATCTCTTTACGGTTTGAGTACTCTTGATTTAGGTAGAGAGATACGTGCAATAGTTGATGGGCTAACAATCGATGAGACAAGAGTTAATGATGAAAAAGCATACATAAAAATTAAAGTTACTAATTCATTTAATAAGGAAGGTCCATTAAACCTTTCTGGTCATCTAATAAGAACAGCTGATGGATCTTATATGCCAATATCAAGCTTTACAACTACATCAGTTGACTCCTCTTTAGTAAATATTTCAAGGTACAATAGAGAAAGAGCGGCAAGTATTACAGCAGAAATAGATTCCGACATTACAACACCTCGAGAAATAATTGGGAGTGTAGTTAATTACTTTAATAATATAAAGAAAGATTTTCCTGGATATAAACTAGCTTTAGATGGTGAAGAGCAAGATACTAGAGAATCTTTAGAGAGCGTCAAGAGGGCGTCAATCATATCTATATTAATAATTTATTTAATTCTAGCAACAATTCTTAGATCTTACTTTCAACCTTTATTAATAATGTCAATCTTACCTTTTACTATCGTAGGGATTACTGTTGGTGTTCTTTTAAGAGGTGATCCAATTTCAATTACAGGAATAATTGGGATTGTTGCACTGCTAGGTGTAGTTATTAACGACAGTCTTATACTTATGAATTTCATCAATAAAGGTATAAGAAATAATAATTTTATATATTCAATTTTCTATTCAGCTAAAAACCGATTCCGAGCTATAATTCTAACAACCCTCACAACTTTTGCTGGATTATTTACATTAATGTTTGAAACCAGAGGAGAGGCGGCATTTTTAGCCCCTATGGCAATATCACTTGGTCTTGGTTTAGTTTTTGCAACCTTTATTACCTTGTTCCTAATTCCTTGCCTGTATCTGACCTTTGTTGATTTAAAAAAATATTTATCTAGAGCTTTTGTTTAAATTAGCTCTGAAATTTTAAATATAGGACTATATTGTATCTTTAATTCAGAAAACTTTTCTATTGCCCCCATTTCTCTATCAACAATAGATAATATAAGATCAACTTTAGCTCCCTCTTTTTCTACTTCCTTAATGGCAGCGAGTATTGATCCACCCGTGGAAACAACATCCTCCACTATTACAACTTTTGAATTTTTTATAGATGGACCTTCAACGACTTTTTTTGTTCCATGTTTTTTTTCTCCTGATCTAACCAGAAAACCCTTTAAGGGACTACCTTTAGAATATGATTCAGCCAACAATGCACCAACTATAGGGTCAGCTCCGATAGTAGGGCCACCCACATACTTTAAATTCTTTTGAATTATTTTATCATAAAAAATTTCTGTGATAATTCCTAGAGATTCGGCTGAAAGTGTACTAATTCGCGCATCTATATAATATGAACTTTTCTCACCAGAAGAAAGAGTAAAGTCACCTTTTAAAATTGAATGGTTCTTTAAATAATCTAATAAAAAGTTTTTCATTTCTAACAGTTCTTATTATTTTGAGTTAAAATAACAATATGTCAAAATTTCCTCCCGGTCTAAATGAAGCAATTAATTACTCTTATTTAAATGCTCTTTATGAAAGAAGGTCACGTCGGTTTCCATTGGGAGGAGAAATTGATGAAGGACCTCTCAAATATAAATCTAAACACGCACCAATTCCCTTAAGCGAAATTGAAGAAGCAATTCTAGCTTGGAATGGACTAGGGATTAAGAACATAAATCTTTCGGATTTCCCCCCTCATAAAGGTCTAGATTTGGAAGTTAAATTTATGAGTAAAACAATCCCTTCACTTGGGGACATACATAGGACAGAGCTTTTCTATACTAATGATGACGGTCTATATTTGTTAAAGCTTAATGATAAAGATGCTCCAGATTTAAAAGGAATTGAAGGCTTAAAAAAAGAAGACAAAATACAGAAAATTTTAGAACTTTTTAGAGAGTCAAGAATTAAAATTCATGATGGTAGAGCAAAAATTCCTAATGTTCCTCCAGGTCTTGCAATACATAACACCTGGAGTGTCAACAAGCCAGGCACCACGCTGTTTATGCCAGTGACTGACTTATCAGCTGGTCTTATAAATATTTTGTTTTTTTATATGCGTGATGGACATAGATTTAATTTCATTGATGAATTAAATAAAATGAAACCCGCGGGGACACAAAAATGGATTGATAATGGATATATAAACAAATCCAATCAAGTTCCATTGATAGAAGCCGAACTTAGATTTGCAAACGGATATATCGCCGAACAGCCATTATTCTGTCAAAACGTCGTACTTACGCAACAAATTCTAGGGTTGGGTGGTTGGATGTTTAGCGGATTTCAAAGTAGGCATATATTAGGTGCAAATGATGACTTCGAGGGATTAGGATTTACATGCGTTGATGCAAAGGATCAAGGATCAGATTGGGGGGAGGCTATTTCAAAAGCTCCAGTTGGTTTAGATGGTCACTTTGAATCTTTCTGTCCCCCATACTACAAGAATATGTCAGAAGCTGTGGATGCTTTTAATGAAATGAAGTGGGGAAATTGGAACTCAAAATACATGCCATATAAAGACCCTACAGGTGTACTGGATGCAACTCCAAAGCCAAGTAAAGAAGAAATTCAAATTGTTAAAGACATTTGTAATTATATTTTTGATACTTATGGTAAATTTCCAGGCTTCTCTGATCCTATGTACTGTAGGATGATGGTTCAAAATCATCATATTGATTTAGACTTTTACGATAAATTTTATCCTGAGGGTGCTTATACTAATGCCCATAAAAATCATTTCAAGCTCTGGCATCCAGAAATAGATGATCCCTTCGAAAAATAGCCTATAGAAAAAGTGGTAATGTAGACAACGCAAATATAATTAGAAGATTTAACAAACACCCAAACGGTAAAATTGACCACATTTTTAAATCCAAATAAATTAAATTTAGCTAAACTAGTCCCAATCTAATGAACCAGCAGTTTGATACTCGGTAACCCTTGTTTCAAAGAAATTCTTTTCTTTTGATAAATCTACAGACTGAGACATCCAAGGGAAAGGATTTTCTGTACCATAAATTTTTGGTAAACCTATTCTCTCTAATCTTCTATCCGCAATATGTTCAACATATTCACAAAACTGTTCTGGGTTTATGCCAAGAAGACCATTTGGACATGCATCAAAAGCATATTTTTTTTCGTGATCAACCGCTTCAACTATTAGATTAGTAATTTTCTTTTGAAGGTCTTCGGTCCAAACACCTTTATTCTCTTCTTTAATTGTATTAATAAGATCACAACCAAAAGCTAGGTGAATACTTTCGTCTCTCATTATGTATTCAAATTGCTCTCCAATACCAATCATTTTATTCTGCCTTTTAAGAGCAAGCATCATCGCAAACCCCGCATAGAAGAATATTCCTTCCATAATAACGTAGTATCCGACTACATCATGAAGAAAAATTCTTATATCTTCGTCTGTTTTTAGTTCAAAGTTTGGGTCCATTATCGACTTTGTAAGACCAACTACATAGTCATCCTTTTCTTTTATTGAAGGAATAGTTTCATACATATTATAGATATACTCTGGGTCTAATCCTAAGGTGTCACAACAATAAATGAATGTATCTGTATGGACTGCTTCCTCGTATGCCTGTCGTAAAAGATATTGTCTTGCCTCTGGGTTTGTAACATGCTTATAAACGGTTAGAACGATATTATTAGCCGTTAAAGATTCAGCTGTAGAGAAAAACCCTAAATTCCAAAGAATCATTCTTTTTTCAATATCTGAAAGCGCATCAGGAGACTTCCATTGTTCAACGTCCTTTTGCATAGATATCTCTTCTGGTGTCCAGTTATTAGCAACCCCATCCTTATAGTGCTCTCGTGCCCACATATATGTCATAGGCAGGATTTTATTTGGATCTGTTTTTGAATCATTACTTAGAATACTCATTCCTTCTCTCCTCGTTATTTATTGACAAGCTTCGCAGTCGGGATCCATGATACTGCAAGCACTTGTAACTTCTGAAGCTGGTCGTTCTGACTCTGCTTGTTTTTCCTGTGTTTCGTCAGGAAGATCCTTATACTCTCTCTTTTGAGTATAACCAAATTTATTTGCATCAAGTGTAGATTTTTCAATCTGAGTTGCTGCTAATGTTCGTAAATAATAAGTCGTTTTTAAACCAAGTTTCCAAGCTGCTATATAAATTTCACTAAGCAATTTTCCAGAAACTCCCTGCATAAATATATTATGAGACTGACTTTGATCAATCCATTTTCCCCGCACTGAAGTATGTTTTAAAAGAGTAAGTGGGCTTATTCCAAAAGCCTCCTTGTGCTTTTCTCGCAGTCCCTCTGGTATCTCAGTAATTTGATCCAAGTTTCCATCAAAATATTTTATCTTTTCCAACATATCCTTTGACCACAAATTTAGGTCCTTTAAATCACGCACAAGATATGAATTAACAACAGTAAATTCTCCACTTATATTCGACTTAACGTAAATATTCTTGTAAATTGGCTCAATACACGGATAACATCCTGCAATATTAGAAATAGTGGCGGTAGGAGCAATTGCCATGGTATTTGAGTTTCTCATTCCATTCTTTTTAACTTTATTTTTTAGCCCTTCCCAATCTAATGAAGTTATCTTGTTAACATCAATATTATCTTTTCTCTCTTCTTCTAAAATGCTTAGAGTATCAAGAGGAAAAATGCCTTTGTCCCACTTAGAACCTTTAAATGTCTCATAAGAGCCTCTTTCTTTTGCTAATTCAGAAGATGATTCTATTGCATTATATGAAATAAATTCCATTAGTTGATCAGAAAAATTAAGCGCCTTTGGGGATTCAAACGAAAGATCACACTTAAAAAGAGCGTCTTGAAGACCCATAATTCCCAGTCCAATTGGTCTATGTTTAAAGTTAGAGTTCTTTGCCTCGATTGTAGGATAAAAATTTAAGTCAATTACGTTATCTAGCATTCTTATCGCAGTTTGAACTGATTCTTTTAACAAGTCTTTATCAAGTTTTCCATTCACAATATGTTTAGATAAATTAATAGATCCTAAATTACAGACAGCTGTTTCATCTGGAGAAGTATTAAGTGTAATTTCTGTGCATAAATTTGAACTATGCACTACTCCTACATGGTCCTGTGGGGATCGAACGTTACATGCATCCTTGAAGGTGATCCAAGGATGTCCTGTTTCAAAGATTCTTGTAAGCATTTTTTTCCACAAATCAGGGGCATGGATAGTTTTATGTTTTTTAATTTTACCTTTTGCTACTTTATCCTCGTAGGCTAAATAAGCATCCTCAAACTTTGAACCATATAAATCATGTAAATCCGAAACTTCCTCTGGAGAAAACAACGTCCAGTCTTTTTTCTCGATAACTCTCTTCATAAACAAATCGGGAATCCAATTTGATGTATTCATATCGTGAGTTCTTCTTCTGTCATCACCAGTATTTCTTCTCAAATCTAAAAAGTCTTCAATATCTAAATGCCAAGTTTCAAGATAAGCACATGTTGCCCCTCTTCTTTTTCCACTTCTATTAATCGCTACAGTTACATCATTAGCTATCTTTAAGAAAGGAACAACACCTTGGCTTTCAACATTAGTACTGTTTATCTGAGAACCTGTTGCCCTTATATTCGTCCAATCATTGCCTAAACCACCTGACCATTTCGACAATTGAGCATTATCTCCAACGCATTTAAATATATGTGATAAGTCATCAGAAACTGTCGTTAGATAACATGAACTTAATTGAGGGTGTGGAGTTCCGGAATGAAATAACGTAGGGGTAGATGAAACAAACTCCATTGATGATAACTTATTATAAAACTCTAAAGCTCTTGAATCTTTATTTTTTTCATTAATCGAAACACCCATTGCAACCCTCATCCAAAATGCTTGTGGTAATTCGAATTTTCTTCCTTCATGATTTAACAGATATCTTTCATATAAAGTTTGTATCCCTATAAATTCAAACAAACCATCTCTATTTAAATCCAAGGAATTTGCTAATTTTTCTAAATCAAAATCTAATAATTCTTTACTAAGATAGCCATGCTTAACTCCTACCCTAATACCGTTAATAAAGGTTTCTCTATACTGACTCTCAAAAGAATCTTCTGTAACTGAAACTTCCATTCCCTCTTTGTAAAGTCTTTGTAAAAATAGTCGCGCTGACACCTTGCTATAATCAGGATCTCTCTCAATAAAAGCTGTTGAGGATAATATCAAAGCCCTCTCTAAATCTTCTGTGGTAGCTCCATCAAAAATATTTCTTGTCAACTCTTTTACTATTGAATCAACTGATGTTGTATCAGGATACTTTTCGCAAGCTCTTGAAACAGTCTTTCTTATCTTTTGTGGATTAAATAGAACATTTATTCCATCCCTCTTTCTAATTTTAAGCTTTCCTAATTCAGCTTTTTGGGAAATTTTTTCTTTTTGCTTTTCTCTTTCTTTCGCTCGTTCAGCTCTATAAATAATGTATCGACGAGCAACTGTAAATAAGTCAGATCTAATCAAGTGCTTTTCGACTATATCTTGAATGTTCTCAACGTTTGGATAAAATTCGACAAATCTTGAAAAGATTTCTTCTTCAATCTTATCCACTATTTCAGTTGAATTTACCTCGGAAAGCTCTGGCTCATCACCTGCACCTATAGCAGCATTAATGGCATTAAGTATTCTATTTGAATCAAATTTTACCAACTCCCCGGACCTTTTTACAACTAATAACTGCTCGATTTGATTCATACTTGGTCTCTCCTTATTAGGTAAATTTTCAGAGGCAAGGAAAAAGCTTAACGGGGTGCAAAAGGGGAATTTAAACTTAAACCTTGCCCCGGTTAGTCCATAATCACTCTAAAACCTATCTAATCTTTAGTGCACAATTAACAATATATTGTGATTATAAGTTCATTAAACCACTATATATTGTATGAGTCAAGCAAATCTTAAATTATTTTTTTTTAACTTTAAAAAGCCAATACTTTAGAGGTCTTAGATCAAAAAAAGATGTAAATTTTATCCTGCTTTAGCAATTATTGCCTTTCCTAAGTCACTAAAAATATATTTATGAAATGGAAAAATCGAATACCAATAAAGATAGCCCCATATCCCTTTTGGCTCGAATACTGCAGTAATTACAAGAAATGTCTTAGAATTATGAGGAATCGACTCTAATTTTAACCACGCTTCACCAGGCGACTTCAAAGTCATTTTAAGTAAGATTTTTCTATTTTCCTCAAATTTTTCTACCCTCCAACAATCCATGGAATCTCCCACTTTAAGCATGCTTCTATCACTATCGACAATTTTGGCTCCTCCAATTAAACGATCAATCATTTTCCTTAGTAACCATAAAAAATTCCAAGCTAACCACCCATTCTTGTCCCCTAAATTTCTTAGAACATTAAATAATTGCTCAGGAGAAGAATCAGTTTCGGTAATTCTGATCTCTTCAAATCTTCCTCTTCTTTGAAACATCTGATATTTAGGGTAAATATCTTGCTTGTTCCATGAGGTCTCAACAAATTCACTTTTTGTCTTCTCAAACGATGATTTTATTGAATCTTTTAAGCTTAATAACTTAATCTCAGGAAATAAATCTCGAGACTTAGAAGTATCTCCAATTATATTATTAACTATCCCTTTGACTATTGGGACTGCGAGTAGATTTGTTATTGGAGTCATCAAACCGATCCACCTGGCAGCTAACCCTGGAGCTAAAACAGGAACAGGGAATATATATCTTTTAAGTCCTCTAAATTCACAATACTCTAACATCATGTTTTTAAAAGTAATTGGCTCAGTCCCTATATCGAGTTTCTTTAAAGGAATTTTGTCTATTGCTAGTATTAGATACTTTAGTACATCTCTAATACTTATAGGTCTAACAAGATAATTAATCCATTTCGGTGCAATCATTACTGGTAATTTTTCACACAAATGTCTTAGCATTTCATAAGAAGCAGAACCTGAGCCGATTATAGGACCGGCTCGAAATTCAGTTGTTGGCAAATTTTTAGATAAAATTTTTCCTACTTCAATTCTACTATTTAAGTGTTCCGAAATCTGATGTCCTTCTGGTGAGATTCCACCTAAGTAAATAACATGTTTGATATTTTTAAATAATGCTACAAAATTCTCTGCTACCAATCGGTCCAGAGCCATATAGTCCTGTGAGTTCGACATGGAATGAATTAAATAATAAGCCTGGTCTACACCTGTTGGAAGCTCCATTAACGACTCTGGCTTAGTTAGATCGCCTTCAAAGACCTCCACATCTTTATACCAAGATTTATTTCTTATCTTTTCTTTATCCCGAACTAAAACTCGAACTTTAAATCCATTACTTAGAAGCCTAGGAATCAATCTTCCACCTATATAGCCAGTAGCTCCAGTTACAAGAATTCTTGCATTTTTAGTACTAATTTTGATAGGGTTATAAAATTGATTCATAGACAATATATTAACTAATTATTTGAAATAACTGATTTTATAATGTAATTAATCATAGTATGAATGATTTTTTTAATTCATTTACAAATATATTATTCATTAACAACTATATCTGGGAATGGTTATTAGCAATTCTATCAATTGCAATAATATACCTAGCTTTAATTTTTATAAAAAACCTAGCAGAAAAAAAGCTAAAAAAATTCGCTGATAAGACAAGTAATAATTTTGATGACTATCTTTTAGAGATACTTTCTTCAACCTCGAAGATATTTGTCTTAATTGGTGCAATAAACATAGGTTGCGAGATAGTAAAACTAGACACCAATATTACAAATATTTTAAATCATGTATTTATTCTTGCACTATTTTGGCAAATAACCAAATGGGTCATATTAATTGCAAACATAATCTTTGCACGATACAAAAAAATTAAAGAAATTAATGACGACATGCATGGTGTTACGGCAATAAATGGTCTAACAGCAATATCGAAATTTGTTATATGGCTAATTTTTCTTATGTTGGCTATGGATAATCTTGGTGTAGATATTACAGCATTGGTAGCAGGGCTTGGCATTGGAGGCCTCGCTATAGCTTTAGCTGCACAAAGTATCCTGGGAGATCTTTTTGCATCATTAACTATAATGATAGACAAACCTATTGCAATTGGAGATTATGTTGTGGTCGATAATTTTATGGGGAACGTTAAGGCAATAGGAATAAAAAGTACGAAACTAGAAAGTCTTACCGGGGAAGAAATAATTATCTCTAATTCCGACTTATTAAATTCACGATTAAGAAATTATCATCAATCAAGAATGAAAAAAAGAAGAAGTACAATGAAGATCGGAATAATATACGAAACTGATTTTAAAAAACTTAAGAAAGTACAAGAAATACTTAAAGACATAGTAAAATCAAATCCAAAGACTGAATATATTAGAGCGATTTTCACAGATTTTGGGGATTTTTCTCTAGACTTTGAGTTGACCTATAATGTATTAAGTCCCGACTATGAAACGTTAACAGAGATAAACCATGAAATTAGATTAAAGATTTTTGAAACTTTCGAGAAGGAAAATCTTGAATTCGCTTATCCAACTAGAACAATTCATATAGCCAAAGATATGCCACAAACTTAAACCTATCGTAATAAAGTAATAAAATTATAATTTGTTTTAAAAGTATATATATTTTATTATTTTTTATGGCGAAAAAAATCTGGAGTGGTAGATTCTTAAAAAAAACCAATGTTGATGCAGAAAACTTTACCTCATCAATCGATATTGATAAAAACCTCTATAGCTATGACATTCAAGGCTCAATCGCACATGTCGAAATGTTATCTAAACAAAAAATTATTTCTACTGCCGAAAAAAGTAAAATTGTTAAAGGTCTAAAAAAAATAAAGGATGAAATAGAGTCTAATAAATTTAACTTTTCACATGAACTTGAAGATATTCATATGAATATTGAAGATTCATTAACAAAGAAAATAGGTTCTGCTGGTAAAAAAGTTCACACTGCAAGAAGCAGAAATGATCAAGTTGCTACCGACATAAAGCTATATATAAAAGATATAGCTAATTCATTAAAAAAAGATATAATCAAGCTCCAAAAAAGCATATTAAATAAATCTAATAGAAACCTTGACTTAATAATTCCATTTTATACCCATCTACAAAGAGCACAGCCAATTTTAGTTTCCCATTACTTGCTGGCTTATTTTGAGATGTTCTTAAGAGATACTGAAAGAATAGACGAAGCAATTAAAAGACTAGACCAAAGCCCATTAGGTTCATGTGCAGGTTCAGGAACATCCTTTAATATTGATAGAGGATACACTTCAAAGAAACTAGGATTTAAAGAGCCAACAAGAAACAGTATTGACTCTGTCAGTGATAGAGATTATATAATCGACTCTATATACTGCTGCTCAGTGATAATGATGCATCTTTCTAGGTTTTGTGAAGACTTAATAATATGGAATAGCTCAGAATTTAATTTCATCACTCTGGGGGACGAATTCACAACAGGCTCTAGCATAATGCCACAAAAAAAGAATCCTGATATTTTAGAACTTGTTAGAGGAAAATCAGGTGGTGTATATGGAAATCTGATTTCCATTCTTACAAACCTTAAGGGGCTACCTTTAAGCTATAATAGAGACTTACAGGAAGACAAGAGTCCGCTATTTTCTTCACTAGAAACATCAATGGATTGCATAAGAATATTTACAAAAACATTTGAATCAATACAATTTAACGAAAAGCATATAAAAGATGGCTTAGATGCAGGCTTCTTAACTGCAACAGATATAGCAGACTATCTAGCAAAAAATAATGTTCCCTTTAGAAAAGCTCATAATATTACAGGGAAAATTGTAGCGTATTGTGAAAAAAATAATAAAACTCTTTCCTCCTTGAGCCTAAAAGAGTTAAAGAGATTCTCCTCGTCGATAGAAAAGGACATATTTAATTTTATATCTATAGAAAGATCAGTCTCATCAAAAAAATCATACGGTGGTACGTCAAAAAACAATGTAAGGAAAATGATTGCAAAATATAAGAAAATTTTGTTGAAATAAGATTTTCATTCAAATCAATCACTTGAGCTAACAATTTATTTGTTTACAATATTTTTATGAGTATTTTGAAAACTTTCAAAAACAAAGTGAAAAAGCGTGATTATGAAATAAACATATCTTGTCCCGAGTTTACATCTCTATGTCCTGCAACTGGTCAACCGGATTTTGCTGAAATTAGAATCACTTACATCCCTAATCAAGCCTGTATAGAATTAAAATCTCTGAAGCTTTATATGAACTCCTACAGAGATGTAGGAGAATTCCATGAACATGTAACAAATAAAATTCTTGATGATATTGTAAATTCATGTAATCCAAAGTATGCCAAAGTAACGGGTGACTTTAATGTGAGAGGAGGTATTAAAACTATTGTTCATGCCGAGTACAAAAAAGGGAAAAAAAAGAAATTATAGCTTTTTGTTCTTTTCTCTATTTCTATTCATTCTTATTCTTTTTTCTATATTTCCTGAATTTTTTGCACCCTTCTCGCCAACCGAGTCAAATTACGAAGAATTATTAAAAAAACCATCAAAGTCTAATATCTTTGGGACTGACGAACTTGGCAGAGACATTTTTAGCAGAATTATTTTTGGTACAAGGATATCTCTTTCAGTAGCAGTGTTTACATCGATTATATCACTTGTTTTTGGAACGATATACGGATTATTCTCCGGAATTAAAGGTGGAATTATAGATGAAATATTAATGAAAATTGTGGATATTTTCTATTCTATTCCAGACCTTTTATTAATCTCTATATTTATATTAATATTTGGTCGTGGAGTAACAGGTATAATACTGGCATTATCATTATTAAGTTGGATGAGAATAGCTAGAATAACAAGAGCAAATGTTATTGAATTAAAAAATAGGCCTTTTGTTCTTAGCGCCAAAGTAATGGGTTTTTCTGATACAAGAATTGCACTTAAAGAGATCCTTCCAAATATTTTAGCACCTATAATAGTAACTTTTAGTTTTACAATTCCTTCTTCTATCCTTGCCGAATCGACACTCAGTTTTTTGGGTCTTGGAATATCGCCACCAAATGTTAGCTGGGGTCTAATGGCAAATAATGGATGGCAAGGAATTAGAAGCTTTCCGCATTTGATTATATTTCCATGTCTAGCAATTTTTCTTTCTACAATTACTTTTATGAAAATTGGAGAATATTTAAAGGAAGAAGTGTAAATGATAAAAATTTTTATCTTTACATTATCTTTATCTTTTATCCTTTTAAATCCAAATCCCTCATTTGGTAATACTTCCTGCGAGAAATCATCTAATTATTTGATTGCATATGAGTGCTATAAAAATTTAAAAAAAAATTACTTAGCCCTGGAAAATTTAGAAAACCTTAAAAGAACAACCGCGGAAGAAGTGCACGACTTTATTGAATATAAAAAAATTCTACTTCTAAAAGAGTATGATGATATTGATAAAAATATTGATAAATTCAAAATCTATTATCCGAACTCACAATTAATAAAAAAGATTGAATTAATCAAAGCTGAAAATCTATTTAATCAAAAAAAAGGAAAAGAATTAATTCAAATTTTGAAAAATTTTGAAAAGGAATATAAGCTATCATTGAATGATAAGCTTAGGATTAAATATCTCAAGGCTCTCAATCTACATAGAGACAAAGAATATAAAAGTGCATTTAAACTTATTAAGAATATAGGCGTAAGAAATACAACATTTAAGTCAAAAGAAATTACTAGTGCAATTTTAAATTATAAAATTAGACATAATCTTATACTAAGCAAAAAAGAAAAAATAAAGAGGCTTGAGAATTTATATAACAATGGTCAATACTCTCTTTTTATGAGTGAATTCGAAGACAAATTGTCACCAAAAATTCTTATAAATAAAGCTCTAATAAAAATTAAATCTAATAAGCCTAATGAAGGACTAAGAATATTAAGAAAAATTTCTAAAGGTGAATTCACTAGTACGGGTTCTCAGTCTCAAGACCTAGAGGTCATTGCAGAATCTAAATATAGGATTATTCTTTTTAATCTTAAGACAGCTGACAATAATTCTTTGCTTGCTTCTGAATTAAAATCTATTCTAACTAACTACCCTAATTATACTAAAACAAATGAAGCGGGCTATTTATCTGCAAGACTTTTCACATTAGATAAAAATTATAAAGATGCGATTAAGGTATATAATTGGCTGATTAAAACGAAATCTAAAGGTTATATTGATAAATCATTTTATGGTCTTGGATTCTCTGAATATATGCTGGGTAATTATAAGAATGCGATTGGGTATTTCGCTTCTCTCAAAGAATCAAATCAGTCTTATTATAGTCAGCTTGGAAGCTATTGGACCGGAAAATCTTTTATTAAATTGGGGGATGAAAATCTTGCATTTACTGAGTTTAATACCCTTATAAAGAAAAATAAAATTGGTTTCTATCCTTTTATGGCATCAAAAATTTTAAAGATGAAACCAACAAAAAATTCCGCTTCTACAAAGTTTAAGAACACCAAATTACATCAAAGTGATATTAATCTTCTTAGTTTGTCAAAAGAAAATCCAAAATTAAGGAGGGAAATCGAAACCTACATTAGAAATAAAATAAATTTATCTAATTACGAATCATACCTAGCCGAACTATATAACGCTGATGAATACAACCTAGGAATTAAAATCTCTTATAGTTATAAAAGTAATAATAAGTTTAAGTTTCCAAAGGGTTATAAAAATATTGTAGATAAATACTCTGAAAAGTACGGTGTTGATTCAAATCTGGTCTTTGCATTAATAAGAGAAGAAAGCTTATTTGACCCAAACGCAAAATCATGGGTTGGCGCAAAAGGGCTTATGCAGCTAATGGATTACACTGCTGACATGTTAGATAAAGAACTAAAAATAAAGTCTTCATTATTCAATCCAGAAGATAATATTAATCTTGGAACTTATTATATTATGAAATTAATGAAAAGATTTGATAATAATATTCCAAATGTTCTTGCAGCTTACAATGGTGGACCTAAAAATGTGGAGCTTTGGAGACAAAGATTTAACAATCTTGAGGACGATGCATTTATTGAGAGTATCCCCTTTAAAGAAACAAATGGATATGTAAAAAGAGTATTAAGAAGCTACCATTATTATAAAAGCAACAATTAAGAAATTTTGGAAAAATTCTTTAATACTTTTAATCCAAGATCGCCACTTTTCTCAGGGTGGAATTGAGTTGCATAAATATTTTCAAAACTAATTGCAGAAGAAAAATCCTCCCCATAGTTAGAAAAAGAATCAGTTAAAGCATTATCTATCTTTGATTTATATGAGTGGACAAAATAAAACCAACTTTTATTCGGAATATCTTTAAAAAGTGGGAGGTTTGTTTTTTTGTATTCTACTTGATTCCATCCCATATGAGGTACTTTAAGATTATTTGTTTTAAACTCAATTTTTTTTATCGAACCTTCTAGCAATGACATACCTATACAGCCAGGACTTTCGTCGCTAGCTTCAAATAAAACCTGGAGGCCTAAACAAATACCTAAAAAAGGTTTACCTTTTTTAATCGATTTCTTTAAGGGCTCCAGGATCTTCTTATCATCTAAGTTTTTAATGCAATCACCAAAGGATCCAACACCAGGAAAAACTATGGAATCAGCATTATCTATTTCATTACCTGAATTAGTTATTTTATTATCAATGGATAGTAATGTTAAGGCTTTTGAAATTGACCTTAAATTACCAAAACCGTAATCAATTATTGCTATCACTAGAGGTTGCCTTTTGTGGACGGCACAGAATCAGACCTCAGATCAATTTGAGTTGCGAAATCTAAAGATTTTGCCACCGATTTAAAAATTGACTCAATTATATGGTGGTTATTTTCACCATATTTTAATTCAATATGAACATTGGCTTTTATATTATTTGCAAAAGATTGAAAAAATTCCTTTGTAAGTTCTACATCAAACTCTCCGACTTTTGATGAAGGCAACTCAACATTAAAAACAAAAAAAGGTCTATTTGATAAATCAATTGCCGAAAAGGATAGTGTTTCATCAAAAGGAATATAGCTAGATGCGTATCTTCTAATAGATTTTTTATCACCTAAGGCTTCATCAAAAGCTTGTCCCAAAGTTATTCCAACATCTTCGACGGTATGATGAAAATCGATTTCTGTGTCTCCAACTGCCTTTATTTTTAAATCAAAATATCCATGCTTCGATAACTGTTCAAGCATATGATTAAAAAAAGGGATCCCAGTATCAATTGAATAGTTTCCAGTCCCATCAATATTTAAATCTACGGATACCTTTACTTCACTTGTTTCTCTTTTAATTTTTGCTATTCGATTCATAAGTTGATGTTAAACGAAAAAATATTATTATTCAATTTACTCTTAATAATCATGTTCATCCTCAATTTCACCTAAAATCTCCTCAAATATATCCTCCAGTGTTACCAAGCCAATGGCCTCTCTAGCTGTACCGACAATAGCCATATGAGATCTAGCATTCTTCATTTCATTTAATAATGTTGAGACAAGAGAATCTTCATGAACAAAGAAGCACTTATCTAAAAAAGAATCTATAGATTTATTTTCATCTTCATCTAAAAAATAACATGCATGAATTGTCCCTTTGATTTGTGACTTACTAAAATCATAAACAGGAAATCTTGAAAAGCCGGTTTTCTTAACCAGCCTTCTAACATCTTTAGTAGTTTTATTAATTGAAATTAAAACAGAATCATCAATTGGTATCATTATATCTTTAACGGTTACTTTATCGAATAAAAGAATTTTATTTAAAATTTTATCCCGAAATTGCTGTGTTGAACTTTCTAATGCAGATTCAATTTCCAGCTCATGCATTAATTCTTCACGAGTTATTAATTTATTCTTAGTACCAATTATTCGTACAATAAAATTTGTTAAAAACTCTATTAGAAACAAGAAGGGCATGAATAAAAGTCTAAAAAATCTTGAAAAGTGTATCGTTTTTAATACAAAAAAATTGCTTTGTCTTTGAAAAATTGATTTAGGAACAACTTGTCCAAAAATAACAATCAATGGTGTTAAGATCAGAATCGAAAGCAGATGAGGATCATATTCAATATAATTCTCTTCTATAAAAGAGGAAAGCAAGACTGTATTGATTACAATGCAAAGGTTTTCCCCAACTAAACTAGTTGCAACATACTCTTCAATTTTATCAATTGATTTCATAACAATTTGTGCTGAAGAATTTCCAGAATCTGCTTTTGATTTAATTGTAGCTTTATCACATGAAAGCAATGATATTTCAGATCCAGCAAATAACGCTTGTATGCACAATAAAATCAAAGTAATTAAAGGTAGAGTAAATATATTAATTTTTAAACCTCTCTACAAGAATCTTGGTAATTCTATTACCTTCAACTTTTAATACAGTAAGTTTGATAGCCCCATTAACAATATTATCGCCTTCTAGAGGCAATCTTCCTATATTGGTGAAAATAAAACCACCGACCGTTTCTATATCTAAGTCCTCAGGAATGTATGAGTCTTGAATCTCTTCTCCTATTCCCCTTAGACCCCCTATTCTTAATGTTGCATAAAGACATGATCCATTGAATTCACTTATTCTAAGTCCACCGCTAACCTCAAGTGAATTATTTACATAATTAATTAAGTTTGTGTCGGTCTCTTTTTCATATTCAATCTGACCAAAAATTTCCTCTAGTATATCCTCCAAAGTGACAACACCCTCAAGTCTTCCATATTCATCTAAAACTACCGCGATATGTATTTTTTTTTCTTGAAACTCCTCAAGAAGTTCAAACGCATTTTTTTTATCTGGAACAAAATATGGCTCATGGAGTATGAATGAAATATCTTCAGAATCATGGTTTAATAAATCTTTCGAATGCAATATACCTATAACATTATCCGTATCACCTTTATAAACTGGAATTCTGGACAGCCTTCTTGATTGAATTTCTTTGAGTGCAGACGTTTTGGTAATATTATGAGGCAAAATTAATAAATCAGGTTCTGGTGTAAGAATTTTAATTAAATTAATTTTTTGTAAACTTAATAAATTATCAATTATTTTACTTTCACTTTTCTTTACAGAACCTTCATCCTCTCCAATATCAATTAAACTTGTAACTTTAGACTCAATATCTTGATTGGTTGCCTTATCAAGTACTAATGGGGAAGTGATGTTGATCAAATATCTAGAAAGAGTATTAAATATAAAAGTTACAGGGAACATTATTTTATTAACATAATATATTATTGGAGCGATATTAATTGAAAGCTTTCTAGAAAACTTTACTCCAATGGTTTTTGGAATAATTTCACAGAAAACAATAATTAATATAAAAGTAACTAGAACTGCAATTAAAGATATGATTTCATGAGACAATTCTCCAGAAAGCGAATTATGTAATTTGGAAGAAATTAAACTGGTTATTCCTACATTAATTATTTCGTCTAGCAATAAAATTGTCCCAATGATAGTAGCGGGATTATTTATAAAAGTTTCAAGAAGTTTACCAGAAGAAGATTTCTTTTTAATTAAATTAACTTGGTATCTTTGTAAAGAAAAAATAGAGCTTTCAGATATAGAAAAAAAGGCTGAGAGAAGCATTAATAAAAAGATTACTAGAAAAAATAATAGTTGATCACTCATTTAGAATTTATGCACAAAACCAATTGGTCGTAGTTTTAACGTTTTCCCTCCTTTATTTATGGAAAATTTTCCAGTCGCATTAACCATGCCTATCTTATAAACTTGAAATTTCCTCTTTTTACAAAGTGCTTCAAATATTTTGGCTTTGTTTTGTTTTAAAGTAAATAATAATTCATAATCATCACCGCCATACAATACATTATTCATTAGTTTTTTTGAATTAGTCGAATCAAACGTATAATCAGATTTAGGTATATTCTCCCAAATTATATTAGCACCCTTACGAGATTTTTTTCCTATAAGTCTTACTAGATCCAAAGATAAACCATCAGTAATATCAATCATCGATGTTACATAACTTAATTGACCTAGAAATAATCCAAGATCAACCTTTGCCTTAGGAGATTTGTATTTGGCAATCATTCTTTTTTCCTTAGAATTGGGGCTATTTCTTTTCTTCAAGACTTCTAGACCTAAACTTGCATCACCAATTTTTCCGCTCACATATATTAAATCTCCTACGCTACTCTTTAATCTTTCCTTAATATTATTATTTACAACTTCACCAAATATACTAATATCTAAAATTAAAGATTTTGACTGAGAGACATTTCCTCCAATCAATTTAATATCATAAAAATCACAAGCTTTTTTAAAGCCCTTGAATAAGTTATCAACAAAAGACTTAGAGGTTTTACGAGGAAGGAAGAGAGAATTTAAAAAAAACTTTGGCTTTGCTCCCATTGCAGATAAATCGCTAGCAGAGACAGAAACAGATCTAAATGCAACTTCTTCGGGACTCATAAGTTTTAAATTAAAATGTACATCCTCTACTTGTGAGTCACATGAAGCTACAATCTTCTTCGAGTTAACTCTTACTACTGCAGCATCATCTCCGATACCCGCTGGAAAAGAAATTGATTTAGAAGGGAATTTTTTCTTTACTAATTCTTCAATATAAAATTCATCAAGCATTTTAGATTTTAAATAACTATAAAAAAGGATAAAACAATTTAAAAGTTATTCAAATTTTTAATTAATATAGATTTCTAAGGTATCAAACAGGTTGTCAATTAGTTCTTTTCTAGAATTAAAACCCATTAAACCAAATCTCCATATTTTACCTTTTGTTGGCCCCAAGCCACCTCCAATTTCAAGATTATGGTTTTTTAACAATTTTTCTCTAAACTCTTTGTCGTTAAATCGATCGGGTATTAATACTGACTTCAACATAGGTAAGGATTTAAATTTATCTTCATTAACAAAACTTTGAAGACCAATTTTTTTCAGTCTGGATAAAAAATACTCACCATTTCTCTTATGGCGTTCAAACCTATTATTTAAACCCTCATCTAAGGAAATATTTAATGCTTCATTTAATCCAAAAAGCATATTCACTGGTGCTGTATGATGATACACTCTGTCTTTACCCCAATAATTAATTAGCATCTCCAAATCAAAATACCATGAGCTAATCAAATTATTTCTTTTTTTAATCTTTGATAATGCTTTGTCACTAAAAGTTATAGGTGCCAATCCTGGCGGAACACTTAGACATTTTTGTGATCCAGAAAAACAGGAATCAATCCCCCATTCGTCAACCCTAAGATCTATTCCTGACAGAGAAGTTACAGCATCAACAAGGAATAAGATTTCTGTTTCTTTTAAGAAGTCTCCGATAAGATCTATCTCTTGCAAAACTCCCGTGGAAGTTTCGGCATGTACTGCGCAAACAAGTTTTAAATTATCTATAGATTTAATTTTTTCTATTACAAATGATTGATCAAAAGATTCTCCCCATTCAACTGTAATGGTCGATACATCGGCCTTTAGTTTTTGAGCTAAGCTTTCCATTCTAGAACTAAATTCTCCATTTTTTAAAATTAAAACTTTTTCTCCTGGTTCAATCAGATTAATCATTGACATTTCCATACCAGAACTACCGGTTCCAGAGGCAGTAAATGTAACCTTATTTTTTGTTTGAAAAATCTTCCTCAAAGAAGATGATATTTGATCTAGTACAATAAAAAAGTCTGGGTCCAAATGACTTATGGGCTCTCTTGATAAGGCTGATTTCACTCTTTCATCAATATTTGTAGGGCCAGGTCCTAAGAGTATTTTATTTTGCATAATTGAATTATAATAAATTTTTATAACACTTGGTATAATAATTATATGAAAACTTTATTTTTAGACTTCGATGAAGACAAAATCATCAATACAATACCAGAAAGACTACCTTTGTTTCCCTTAGATAATGTAGTTTTTTTTCCTAATACCATTCTACCTCTTCATATATTTGAAGAAAGGTACAAACAGATGATTATCGATTCTTCTAATTCACATAATCTTATTTGCATGACTCTTTTAAATCCTGAACTAGGGGATGATGATCAGCAAACTTTATCAAATACTGGGTGCATTGGTAGAATTATAAATAATGAAGAAGCTGATGATGGAAAGAAGAATATAATTCTCTATGGGCTTAGAAGAATAGAAATTACTAAACTTTTTTATGATAAGCCATATAGAGAAGCTAAAATTAAAATTATTGAGACCTCCCCAACCAATAATTCAGAGGCTTTTAAAAAAAGAATAATTGAATTAATTAATAAATGGAACTTGTTGTTGGATGGATATACAGATGACTATAAGATTAAAATCGAAAACTCATATACTCTTTCAAAAATTACTGATACCTTGTCTTCCTCTATGGTTTCAAAGGCCTTAGATAGACAAATACTCCTTGAAGAACTTGATGAAGGCATCAGAGCTGAAAAGATAATTGACGTCCTTGAATCTAGAATAGAAATTTTATCTGGGAAAATCGAAATCCCTGATAGTGAATCAACTCTTATTAATTAGGAAATCTAAAACCTCGGGATCAACCAACTTTTTATTTTCTTTCCAAAAACCATGCCCCCCTGGGAAAGAAATTACTTGCGATTTACTAATATACTTTGCCATATCACAAGACCTGGCAGGAGGAACAATTAAATCGTTTTTTCCATAAATTATTAATGTTTGAGCCTTTATTTTTTTTAAATAACTATCATTATCAAGCTTACTTATAGCTTTGCATTGATTTAAATACCCATCAATTTCCTTTTTTGAATTATTAAAATTAGTTTTTTTATATTTAGAAAAATTTTTATTAATATAGTCTCTTGAATAACCTAGAAGCATTGCATTAAACCAAATTTCTTTCATTCCTATCTTTGAAACAATCTTTTTTGAAACATCAATTATCTCTTGATTAACTTTGTCTCTTGAAGAACAAGTGCATGCCAATACTAATTTATCAACTTTTTTGCTATATTTGGCACAAAAAACCTGAGCAATCATTCCACCCATTGATTTTCCAACAATATGGGCTTTCTTTATTTTTAATTTATCAAGAATCTCGTTGCAATTGTCGGCATACATTTCCATCGAAAGTGGAGTGTTTACGTTACTACTTTTTCCAGATCCCAAATTATCAAAAGTTACGATTGAAAAGTAATCACGAAAATATTTAACTTGCTCGTCCCAGCTCGAGATTGTACTTCCTAAACCCCCAATAAAAAAAATATAAGGTTTATTCTTCTTATAGTTAAAGGAATAATTAATTTTCCCTAAAGTTGTATCTAAAATATTTATCCCCGGCTCCTTATATAGCTATCAATAATCAGACATGCAGCAAGCATATCTTGGAAGTTTTTTCTTTTTCTTCTTGATACATTCATTCTTATTAAAATTTCATCTGCTTCCTTAGAAGTAAAATTTTCATTCCAGTACTTTACTTCTACTGTTATTAATTTCTTCAATTTTTTTGTAAAAATTTCAATATCATCTTGAATACTTAATCTGCCATCGTTTTTAATAGGTAAGCCAACTAAAACTAATTCGGGTTGTCTTTCTTCAATAATTCCAACTATTTCATTAAAATAATTGTCTTTACTATCATTAATCACCATCTTCAAAGGATGGCTAGCTATTCCCATTTCGTCACTCCCCGCAATTCCAATCCTTTTTAATCCAAAATCAATAGCTAAGACACCCATTTTATAATCTATAATATAATATATTTAGTATGGTTAATAGCTTTTTTTATAACACTTTAGATGTTTTTTTTAACATTCTCCATATAATTATAATACTTATTAATTGTTTTGGCTGGGCGTTCAAAAAAACTCTGATGCTTAACCTTATTCTCTTATTAACAACAATGTTAAGTTGGACCATTTTGGGAGTCTTTTTTGGATTAGGCTTTTGCTTTCTAACAAACCTTCATTTTGCTCTACTAGGTGAACTCAAACCTACAAATATTCCTTTTTCATATTTAGACTATTTGTTAATTGAAAATTTTAATTTAAAAGTCAGTAGCCAAACAATATCACTATTAAGCATTTTAGTGGTCTTCGGCTCTCTTGGAATTTCAATTAAGAAAAATTTTTGTTTAATTAACAATTACCTTCTGGCACTATTAATTTTCTGCTGTATAAACTGGATATTAATAATTTATAAAAATGGAATAGGTTTTATACCTAGTATTGACCAACCTTATATTGCTCTATCTTTATTCGCTACAATAATTTTAATAATTGAAATTATATTAAATTTATTTGGAAAAAAATTTCTAAAAATGATTACCTGATATACTATAGATAATAAGATAATGGATATAATAACAAGATTTGCACCAAGCCCAACGGGCTCACTTCACTTAGGAGCAGTAAGAACTGCTATATTTAATTATTTATTTACAAGAAAGAATAAAGGGAAATTTATTTTACGAATTGAAGATACTGACCAAGAGAGATCAAGTTTAGATTCATTAAATCAGATACTAGATTCACTTAGGTGGTTAGGAATTGATTTTGATGAGGGACCTTACATTCAATCTGAGAGGTTAGAAAATTATAGAGCTATTGCAGAAGAGTTTGTGAAGAAAGGTCTTGCCTATAGATGCTATATGACAAGCGAAGAAATACAGCAATTAAAAGAATCCGCACAAAAAGAAAATAAAGTATACAAATACCCACGAACCTGGAGAGATAGGACAGATAATCCTCCAGGGCTAGATTATGTAATCAGATTCAAGACACCAGACAATAAAGATATTAAATTTTATGATACTTTAAGAGGTAACATTAATATAAACTCAGATGTGTTAGATGATTTTATAATTCTTAAGAGTGATGGATATCCCACATATAATTTTTCTACAGCAATAGATGATTCAGAAATGAATATTAGCAACATTATAAGAGGAGAGGACCACCTTTCTAATACATCAAAACAAATACTGATTTTTAATTCTTTAGATAAAACACCTCCAACCTTTACACATGTTTCAATGATCCTTGGTAAGGACAAAAGTAAGTTAAGTAAAAGAAATGGTTCTAAATCAATCGAGGATTTTAAAAAAGAGGGAGTTCTTCCAATTTCTATTATTAATTATCTTGCAAGATTGGGCTGGTCACATGGAGATCAAGAAATTTTTACATTAGATGAAATGATTGAATTATTTAATCTCGATAATTTAACTAAATCCCCAGCGATTTACGATGAAAGTAAGCTTAGTTGGGTGAATTCTTCACACATAAAAAATATAGAAAATAAAGAGTTAATAAAAATATTGGAGATGGATTTTTTTCATGGGATAGATGTCAACCAAGCTTTAAACGCAGCAAAAGAAAAAGCGAAAGATTTATTGGCACTCAAAGAATCATTAAAATTTTGTAAAAGTGAAGAGGTATCATTAGATAATGAAATGCTGGAGAGTATATCAACAAAAGAAGTTAGGGAAACTATTAATGATTTTTATGTTGAATCTCTAAAACTTGACTCTTTTGAAAAGGTTGAGGATATAAAACATCTAATGAATAGTTTTTTAGATAAAAAAAATTTAAAAATGAAACAAGTTGCTTTACCCCTAAGGATTATTCTAACTGGCTCTAAAGTCTCACCTGGAATTTATGAAATAATTTCAATTATTGGAAAAGAAATATTTAATAGAAGAATTAAAAAATATCTTGAACTATGAAAAAATATAATTTAACAACTCTTGGAATAGCAGGAATGATGGGATCAGGAAAGTCTACTGCTTTAGAATTTTTTAAAAAGAAAGGGTTTGCAACCTACGATCTAGACATAGAGGCAAAAAAATTATTAAAAAAGGATACGGTTATTTACAAAAAGATTATAAAAGTATTTGGTGAGAGAATTCTCAATAAAAATAAAGCAATAAATAAAAAAAAACTCAGAGGTATCGTTTTTAATAATGAAGAATATAGAGAAACATTAAACTCTATTGTTCATCCCGAATTAGGCAATATAGTTTCTAAGATTTGCAATAAACACAAAAAAAGGGGAACAAAAATTATTATCTTTGAAGGAGCATTAATTTCTAAGAAATCCAAAATAGGATCGTCTCTTAATTATATTCTCTATATTCAAGCACCAAAAACGATTTTAGCAGAAAGAATCAGCAAAAGGGACAAAATTGATAGAAAACAAATAAAAAAACTTCTTTTAATGCAAAAACATATTGAAAAGAATGAAAAAAATGCAGATTTTATTATAGTAAACAAGACTAATAAAAAAGAATTTAAATTACAATTAAATTTCTTACTGGATAAATTGTCCCATTAGATTATATTTTATTACTTAATATTAAGTTTTTTTATTAATAAAATTTGAAATATTTTATAGTAAGTTTTTAGCAATATTATTTCGTGAGGTTTTAAATGAGTGATGATCAAACGATGGACCAAAAGATAAAATTCTTAGAAGACAAAATAAAAAGAGCTGATGAAGCTGGTGGAAAAGAAAGGGTCGATAAACAACATGACCGTGGAAAACTAACAGCCAGAGAAAGAATAGAATTTATTCTTGATAATGATTCCTTTGTTGAGCTTGATAAATTTGTCGAGCATCAAAACTATAATTTTGGAATGGAAAAAACAAAATTCTTGGGTGACGGAGTTATAACAGGATATGGAAAGATAGATGGAAGACAAGTTTTTGTATATGCTCAAGACTTTACAATATTTGGTGGAGCATTAGGACTGGCGCATGCAAGGAAAATCACAAAGATTATGGATATGGCTGTTCAAGTTGGTTGCCCAGTAATTGGGTTAAGCGACTCAGGCGGTGCAAGGATACAAGAAGGTGTTCGTGGTTTGGCAGGATATGCTGAAATATTTTTAAGGAATGTTCAAGCCTCTGGTGTAATTCCTCAACTCTCAGCCATTATGGGTCCAAGTGCTGGAGGAGCTGTGTATTCTCCTGCTATGACTGATTTCATAGCCATGGTTAAAAATACCAGCTACATGTTTATCACAGGACCTGATGTAGTAAAATCAGTTACGAACGAAGAAGTAACACAAGAAGAATTAGGTGGAGCAGAAATGCATTCAAGCCAAAGTGGTGTTGCACAATTTGCGGCTGAAAATGACGAAGACTGTCTCCAGCTATTAAGAGAATTGTTTACTTTCTTACCACTAAATAATATGGAAGACCCTCCTGTTCTTAAATCAGATGATCCTATAGACAGAAAAACGGACAAACTAAGAGATATTGTTCCAACTAATCCTAACAAACCCTATGATATGAAAGAAGTTATTAGCTCAATAGTTGATAATGAATATTTCTTTGAAGTTGCTGAGAACTATGCTCCTAATATTGTAGTAGGGTTTGCCCGATTAAACGGGAAGACTGTAGGAGTTGTTGGAAATCAGCCTAATGTATTAGCAGGTGTTCTAGACATTAAATCCTCTATAAAAGGTGCAAGATTCGTTAGATTTTGTGATTGCTTTAATATTCCTCTTTTAACTTTAGTTGATGTTCCTGGCTTCTTACCTGGAGTCGATCAAGAATTAAATGGAATTATACTTCACGGTGCAAAACTCCTTTACGCTTACTGTGAGGCAACAGTACCAAGGGTTACAGTAATTACAAGAAAAGCATATGGTGGAGCATATGATGTTATGTCGTCCAAACATTTAAGAGGTGATATTAACTTAGCTTTCCCAACGGCTGAAATTGCTGTTATGGGGCCAGACGGTGCTGTTAATATTGTAAATCGTAAAGAAATACAAAATGCAAAAGATCCAGTGGCGGAAAAAGCAAAATTAGTAGAAGAATATAAAGAATTATTTGCTAATCCCTATAGAGCTGCAAACTTAGGTTATATTGACGAAGTATTAAAACCTGAAGATACAAGAATACGGGTAATTAGATCATTTGAAATGTTAGAAGGCAAAAGACAAAATAATCCACCAAAAAAACATGGGCTGATTCCATTATAGGATTTCTTTGGAGATTTAATTTATGTATAAAAAAATCTTAATTGCTAATCGTGGTGAAATTGCTGTAAGAGTAATCAGAGCTGCAAAAGAGCTTGGAATAAAAACAGTAGCAGTATATTCTGATGCCGATAAAAACTCTTTACATGTTAATTTAGCTGATCAAGCATTCAATATTGGGAAACCGTTGCCTAACGAAAGTTATTTAGTTGGCAAAAGAATAATTTCGGTTGCAAAAAAAGCTAAGTGTGATGGAATACATCCTGGATATGGTTTTTTATCTGAAAATGCTGAGTTTGCTGAAGAATGTATTAAAAATAAAATTGATTTTATAGGACCTAGTGCAGATGCAATAAGATTAATGGGTGACAAAATAACTTCTCGTGAAATCGCAAAAACTGCAAAAGTACCCTTAGTTCCAGGAACAGAGGGCGAAGTAGATGATGATGAAGCACTTGGAATTGCAAAGAAGATTGGTTTTCCATTAATGATTAAAGCATCAGCCGGTGGTGGCGGTAAAGGAATGAGGCTTGTTCATGAAGAGTCCGAATTTGAAAATTCATTGAAAATGGCAAAAAGTGAAGCTAAAAACGCATTTAATAATGATGCTGTATTTATAGAGAGATTTATACAAGAACCACGGCATATTGAAATTCAAGTACTCGGTGATAAAGAAGGAAACGTTGTTCACTTATTTGAAAGAGAGTGCTCAATTCAAAGAAGACATCAAAAAGTTGTCGAAGAAGCACCATCTCCAGGAGTTAGCGAAAAAACGAGAAAAAAGATGGGTGAAATTGCAGTAAAGCTTGCAAAAAAAGTTTCATACACTGGAGCTGGAACAGTGGAATTTATAATGGACCAAAAAGAGAATTTCTATTTCCTAGAAATGAACACAAGAGTTCAAGTCGAGCACCCTATAACTGAAATGATTACTGGAATTGATATAGTGAAAGAAATGATTAAGGTTTCTTTTGGTCATAAATTAAGTTTCAAACAAAAAGACATACAAAGAAAAGGTCATGCTATAGAATGTAGAGTTTGCGCCGAGGATCCTGATAATAATTTTCTTCCTACTCCTGGTACAATTTTTTATGTTAAATCTCCTCAGGGACCTGGAGTTAGAGATGATTCGTCATTATTCAATGGCTATGAAGTTACAACCTTCTATGATCCAATGTTATCTAAATTAATTGTTTGGGCAGAAGATCGAGATAGTGCAATCAAGAGAATGTCCAGAGCATTGTCTGAATATATTGTTTTAGGGGTAAGAACCAATTTAGGTTTTCTTGTAAGACTGATGGATGATAAAGATTTTATATCAGGAAAGCTTGATACAGGATTTATTGAAAAACATAAAAAACTCTTAAAGATCCCAAAAGAGAACTCTAACATTGCCCTTATAGCCTCGGCAATAATGTTACACTCAGGGATTGGTGTTGAGAACTTAGAAAGAGATCCAAGATTTACTCCTTGGAAATATATTGCGAGGAGATCAAGTGTTTCTAGAAATTCTATGTTCTAGTTAAAATAATAAAATGAAATATAGCTTAAAAATTAACAAAAAAATTATTCCCTTCGAACTTACAGATAAAGATAACAATCTTGAAGTAATAATTGATGAAAAGAAATACTCTGTTGAGTTAGTAAGAATTGATTCAAATCTTTACTCGCTTATATGTGATGGTTCTACTTATACAATTGCAATACAAAAACAGGGAAAAGAAATAAGTTTATTCTTTAAAGGAGATTTGTTTACTTATGAAATTCCCTCGCAGCGTGACAAAGGTGGCAGTGAGAATACCTCTGGAATAGATAAAATTTCAGCACCTATGCCTGGCAGAGTAGTAAAACTTCTAAAATCAGTTGGTGATATAGTTACAGAAGGGGACGGGGTTGTAGTCGTTGAGGCAATGAAAATGGAAAGCGAGCTTAAAACCACTATCGATGGAAAAATAACCGAAATAAGTGTTAAAGAGGGAGATACTCTTGATTTAGGGGCTCACATACTAACTGTTGAATCTCAAGATAAAAAATAATACTATTAACTTATATTGAGAAATTTCCTAATAATCATACTACTAAACCTCTTATTTATTAATATTTCATACTCGTCTCCTGTAAGAATAAATATTGGCAGTGAGCCTGGAACACTTGACTGGAATCTTGCAACAGATAGTTCGTCTTTTCAAATTATTAATAACATTATGGGAGGATTAACTAAATTTAATGAAAATCTTAAGCTTGAGCCCAATCTTGCAGA
>PAOQ02000018.1 GCA_002708105.2 bacterium
ACTACGAATATGAAGTTGGTGCTAATGGATCTTCTCTAAGACTTGTTGGTGCTGGTGCATATTTAATGCTTGCTAAAGCTCACAATGGTGGCAAGCTGGCAAGATCTGCAGGAACGTATGCTCAAGTTCTTGGTAACGAAAATGATTTAACAATGATTAAGTTAAGCTCTGGAGAAACTAGATATGTTCGATCAATTTGTAGGGCCACAGTAGGTAAGCTAGGAAATGAAAAGCATAACCAGATTGTATATGGAAAAGCTGGTAGGAAGAGATATTTAGGTAAAAGACCTAAAGTAAGAGGTGTGGCAATGAATCCAGTTGATCACCCGCATGGTGGTGGTGAAGGTAAGGCCGCTAGAGGTAATCCTCATCCAGTATCAAAATGGGGATGGATTACTATTGGTAAGAAAACAAGACATAATCCACGTACTGACAAATTAATAGTAAAAAGAAGAAGAATTGGTTATGGAATGGACAAGAGGTGATTATAAAAAATGGGTAGATCAATAAAAAAAGGACCTTTCGTTGATGATAAATTAATGAAAAAGGTTGTTAAGGCAAAAGAAACCGACAGTCAAAAAATAATTAAAACATGGTCTAGAAGATCAATGATTGTTCCTGAAATGCTAGGTTTAACATTTGCAGTCTACAATGGTAAAAAATTTATACCAGTTTACGCAACAGAATATATGTTGGGTCATAAATTAGGAGAGTTTTCACCTACTAGAACATTTAATTCACATGCTGGTGGAGACAAGAAAAAGGGTGGTAGGAAATAATGATAGCTAAAGCGGTTTTAAAATATGCAAGAAGGACACCCAGAAAAGTTAATCTTGTTTTAGAAACGATTAGAGGTAGAAATGTTGACTATGCTTTTATGCTATTAAAGACTCTAAAAAAGGGTTCAAAGGAAGAAGTTTCTAAGACATTAAAGTCAGCTGTTTCAAATGCATACGAAAAAGGCTTTACTGATTCTGAGAAAATTTTTGTTTCTCAAGCATATGCCACCGAAGGAACTACCCTAAAGCGTTTTACTCCAAGAGCGATGGGAAGAGCGACAAGAAAATTAAAGAGATTAAGTCATATAACAATAGTGTTAGAAGAGAAGGTGAAATAATGGGACAAAAAGTTAATCCAATATCATTAAGAATAGGAATAACAAGAATATGGAATTCAAATTGGTTTGTTGCCAATAAAGAAACATATAAGACTTTTCTTCATGAAGACTTAAAGATTAGAACTTTTATTAAAAAAAGTTTTTTTCAATCTGGAATTTCTAAGATCGAGATAGAAAGATCCTCAAATGAAAAAATTAGAATTATTATTTTTTGCTCAAAACCTGGACTTTTGATTGGAAGAAAAGGTGCAGATATTGATTTATTAAGAAAGAACTTGGCTAAAATGGTTGATAAAGAAATTTTTATAGATATTAAAGAAATAAAAAGACCTGAAATAGATTCACAGCTGGTTGCTGAGAATATTGCTTTGCAATTAGAAAGACGTGTTGCTTATAGAAGGGCAATGAAGAGGAGTTTAACCTCAGCCTTGAGATTAGGCGCTATTGGAATAAAAATCATGGTTTCCGGAAGATTGAATGGTGCTGAAATTGCAAGAAGCGAATGGTATAGGGAAGGTCGAGTTCCTTTAAGTACCCTACGAGCTGATATTGATTATGGATTTGCAGAAGCTTTAACAACATATGGAAAGATTGGTATTAAGGTTTGGATTTTTAAAGGTGAAGTATTGAGGAAAAAACAGTCTAAAGGAGAAACTGATGCTGCAGCCTAAAAAAAGTAAGTTTAGAAAACAACATAAAGGTAGAGTTAGGGGTGTAGCAACAAAATGTAATAAGGTTTCCTTTGGAGAATATGGGTTGCAATCATTAGACTTTGCAAGAATTACAGGAAGGCAAATTGAGGCAGCAAGGATTGCAATAAATAGAAGTGTAAAACGTGGTGCCAAGTTATGGATTAGAATATTCCCTCATAAGCCAGTATCAAAAAAGCCAGCAGAAGTTAGGATGGGTAAAGGTAAGGGTGACATTGATAGATATGTCGCACCTATAAAGAAAGGAACAATGATTTATGAAATAGCTGGTGTTGACGAGGATTTAGCTAGAGAAGCATTAAGATTAGCATCAAATAAATTGCCAGTTAGAACTAGGTTCGTTGTAAGAACAAGAGGTCAACTAATATGATTAATATGAAAGATATAAAAAAATTAGATACTGTTGAAATTGAAAATAAAATTAAAGATTTAAAAGAATCTTTGTTGAAGGCAAAAATAAGTAAATTAAATCAAGGTGATTTTGATACTAATACTTTTAAAAAGATAAAGAAAGATATTGCAAGATGTATGACAGAAGTAAATTCGAGAGGAAGGGAATAAAAAATGGCAAGAGGTAGAATGAGAACAGTTAAAGGTGTAGTTGTAAAAAATTCATCGTTAAAAACTTTAATGATTCAGGTTGAAACAAGAAGTAAGAACAAGAAGTACAATAAAGTTTCAATATTGAAAAAGAAGTTTGCTGTACATGATGAGAAAATGCTTGCAAAAGTTGGTGATACTATTGAGGCAGTTGAAACTAAACCTATAAGTAAGACGAAAAGATGGAATTTGATAAAAGTTATTGAAGAAGGGGTTAGCCAATGATTCAACCAGAAACACAATTAATTTCTGCTGATAATTCAGGAGCAAAAAAATTAAACGTCATTAGGCTTAAAGGTGGATCCTATAGAAGATACGCTAGTATAGGAGATGTTGTTACAGTTTCTATAAGAGCAGCTATACCAAACTCAAAAGTTGAAAAAGGAAAAATATTTCAAGCTGTAATAGTTAGAACTAAGAAAGAAATTAGAAGATCAGATGGATCATATATTAGATTCGATGACAATGCAGCAGTTTTAATCAATAAGGAAAATCAACCAGTAGGCACAAGAATTTTTGGTCCTGTAGCAAGAGAGTTGAGAAATAGAGGTTTTATGAAAATTATTTCCTTAGCACCGGAGGTACTATAAGTGTCTGATACGAAGATGAAACCAAAAAAAGGATTGAATGCGAAAATTATTGCTGGTAAATATAAAGGCCAGGTTGGTAAAATAACAAGTGTTTCAAGAAAGGATAATAAAGTAACTATTGAAAATATGAATATTGCAAAGAAGCACGTAAAGCCAACACAGCAGAGTCCAAGCGGTGGAATTGTAAATAAAGAAAAAGGAATTCATATTTCGAATATAAAGGTGATAGCTGATGTCTAATATTAAAGCAATTTATACAGAAGCAGTAACTGATATTATGTCTTCTTTAAAATTAAAAAATAAAATGGAAGTTCCTAAGGTTGTTAAAATTGTTTTAAATATGGGATTAGGAAAAATATCTGATGCTGGTAAAGATAGTAAGATTATTGATGAAGCATGCAATGAGTTAACATTGATTGCTGGACAAAAAGCTGTAATAACGAAAGCTAAAAAATCTGAAGCAGGATTTAAATTGAGAGAAGGTTATCCAATAGGTGCTCGAGTAACTTTGAGAGGGGATAAGATGTATGAGTTCTTGTCAAAGCTAGTAAACCTCGCGTTACCTAGAGTTAGAGATTTTAGAGGCATATCAGAAAAAGCTTTTGATAAAAGCGGAAATTATAATTTGGGAATAGAGGATCATTTGGTGTTTCCTGAAATTGATCCAACAAAATCAACAAAAGTTAAAGGCTTAAATATTTCAGTTGTTACAACAGCTGTTAACGATGATCAAGCAAGAATTTTATTGGAAAAATTAGGGTTTCCATTCAAACGGTAAGGAGTTTTTTTATGGCAAAGAAATCAATGAGAGTTAAGGCAACAAAAAAACAAAAATTTAAAGTTAGGGAATATAATAGGTGCCCTATAACTGGCAGAGCTCGAGGTTTTATTAGAAAATTTGGTATGAGTAGAAATGCTTTTAGGAAATTAGCCAGTGAAGGTTTAATACCGGGAGTTAGAAAGGCTAGCTTATAGTCCGAGGTAATGATATGGTTATAGATCCAATTTCAGATATGTTAACAAGAATCAGAAATGCTTTAAATGCGAAGCATAAAGTTGTTGTAATACCAAGTTCTAAATTTAAATTAGAGATTGCTAGGATTTTACAAGAAGAAGGATACATTCAATCTTTTGAAAAGACTTCAAAGGATAAGTTTTCTTACATAAAAATTGATTTAAAATATAATAAAGATAATAGAACATCGGTTATTAAAGAAATTAAAAGAATAAGTAAGCCAGGATTAAGAGTTTATGTAAATAAGGCGGAGATTCCAAGGGTGTTAGGAGGACTTGGTACTTCGATTATATCAACATCGAAAGGTGTTATGACTGGAAGTAAGGCAAGAGAAATAGGAGTTGGCGGAGAAATACTCTGCAGTATTATTTAGATATGTCTAGAATAGGAAATAAAGAAATTATTTTTAGTGAAGATGTAAACGTTTCTTTGGATGGGAATCTAGTAAAAGTTAAAGGTCCAAAAGGATCTTTAGAAAAAGCAATCCCAGAAGGAATTACTGTTAATATCGAAGCTGGAAAAATAAATATTAAAAGAAATAGTGAAGAAAAAAAGATAAAAGCTTTTCATGGGCTTGTCAGATCTTTAATTAATAATATGGTTATTGGTGTTAAGGATGGTTTTCATAAATCTTTAGATATAATAGGTACAGGTTATAAGTGTGACATTAAATCAAAGAATGAATTAGTGTTAAGTCTTGGATACTCAAACCCGATAAACTTTAGTTTACCTGATTCGATTGATGCCGAAGTTGAGAACAAAGGTACAATATTAAAAATATCAGGTGTTGATAAAGAATTAGTCGGTGAAATAACAGCTAAAATTAGGAAGCTTAGAAAACCCGAAAGATATAAAGGTAAAGGGGTTAGGTATACAGGTGAGGTAGTAAAATTAAAAGCAGGTAAGGCTGCTGGTGGTAAAGGTGCTGGATAATGATTAAGCCTATAGATAAAAATAAATTAAGAATTAAAAGACATAAAAGAAACAGAAAAAATATCTTTGGAACAAGTAAGATTCCAAGATTGTATATATTTAAATCATTAAAAAATTTCTATGTCAATCTGGTTGATGATGAGAATGGGAATACTCTGATCTCAGTTTCAACATTAAAGACAAAAACTGATGATATAGTAGATGAAGTTGCAAAGAAGGCTGAATCCTTAGGAATTAAGGAGCTAGTCTTTGATAAAAGTGGTTACAAGTTCCATGGAAGAATTAAAGTAATTGCAGATGAATTAAGAAGTAAAGGATTAAATTTTTAATTTGGAGAGAAACTTTGAAAAATAACGATTCAAGAAATAATATAGATAAAGAATTTGCAGAAAAAATTGTTCATATCAGAAGAGTTGCTAAAACAACTAAAGGTGGTAAGAATTTTCATTTTACCGCATTGGTAGTAATTGGTAACAATAAGAATAAAGTTGGCGCTGGACTAGGAAAGTCAAATGAAGTTCCAGATGCAATTAGAAAAGGAATAGAGAAGGCAAGAAAGAATATGGTAGAAATAAGCTTAAATGGTAGAACAATTACACACGAAGTTTATGCTAAACATTTAACTAGCCAGGTCATGATTCGTCCAGCAAGCTCTGGAACAGGTGTTATAGCGGGAGGGGCAGTAAGGTCAGTACTCGAACTAGCTGGAATCAAGGATGTTTTGACTAAATCATTAGGCTCAAGAAATCCTATTAATGTGGTTAATGCTACAATTGAGTGCCTTAAGCAACTTAATGATCCATCAAAGACCGCGGCAGAACATGGCAAACAACAAGAGGATTTAGATTTGCCTAAGCAGTACTATAGAAATAAGTCAGAAGGTGAAGCAAATGCTTAACGAGCTAATAACAACAAAAAATAAAAAAAATAAAACTAGAGTAGGTAGAGGTCCTGGATCAAAAGGGAAAACAGCAGGAAGGGGACATAAAGGACAAAATTCTAGATCTGGAGGAGGCGTTCCAATTCTTTTTGAAGGGGGTCAGTCTAACTTTGTTTTAAGAACCCCAAAAAGGGGTTTTAAAAACTATAACAGGAAAGAGTTTGAAATATTAAATGTAGGAACTTTAAATAAGATTGAAAATACAGATAAAATAGATATAGAATCACTAATTAAATTAGGTTTAATAGAAGGAAAAAAGCCATTGAAAATATTAGGAAATGGTGATTTTAATAAAAAATATGAAATATCAGCTAATCACTTCTCGAAATCTGCTACAGCGAAGATTGAATCTGCAGGTGGTAGTATTAAAATAGTTTAGTAATATGGATACTGTACCAAAGATTCCTGAACTTAATAAAAGAATACTTTATACATTATTAATTCTAGTAATTTATAGATTTGGAGTTTTTGTTCCAGTACCAGGAGTTGACTCAGAAGAGATTTTAAAAGTTTTCACTAGCCAAGGAAAATCTTTCTTTGATATTATAAATTTATTTTCAGGCGGAGCATTTGAAAGAGCTTCAATTTTTGCATTGGGTATTATGCCATATATAACCTCTTCAATTGTTATGTCTTTAGTGACAAAAACTTTTCCTAAGTTGGAGGAAATGCAAAAGGATCAGCTTGGAAAAAAGAAAATATCTCAATATTCAAGATACTTAACTATTCTGATATGTTTTTTCCAGGGGTCTTTGTTAGTAACTGCTTTACAAACTGGACTAGGAACAGGTGCGGAAATAGTTTTTAACCCTGGTGCTAGCTTCTTTATTATAACGATTTTAACCCTAACTGCTGGTACCTTCTTTGTGATGTGGCTAGGAGAACAAATAACAAATAATGGAATAGGTAATGGATTATCTTTAATAATAGCTACATCTATTATAGCGGGTATACCGAGCGCCACAGGAAACTTATTTAATTTTGTAAAAATTGGACAGCTTAATGTTCTAACTATAATTCTATTTTTGATAATTATGTTAATAATATTGTACTCAATTGTTTATGTTGAAAGATCTTTTAGAAAAATTCCAATACAATATCCACAAAAAACTAAAGGAAGAAAAGTATTTGCAGGTCAATCATCGCACTTACCTTTAAAAATCAACCCCGCTGGAGTTATTCCACCAATTTTTGCTTCATCAATTTTACTACTACCATTGACTGTTTTTAATTATATTGATGTTCCAAGTATTAATAACTTTGCACAAACCTTTTTGAATAGTAGCTTGTTTTATAATTCTATATTCGCAGTACTAGTAATATTTTTCACCTTCTTTTACACTGGAATGGTTATTAAACCTGAAGAAATGTCTGATAATCTAAAAAAAGGTGGGGCTTTTATTCCAGGTATTAGGCCAGGAAAGAATACTACAGAATATATAAAATTAATAATGTCGAAACTAACAGTTATAGGGGCTGTTTATTTAGCTATTGTTTGTATAATACCTGCCATATTAAATGCAAAACCCTTTAGTTTGCCTTTTTATTTCGGTGGAACTTCATTGCTGATTGTTATTGGTGTTACTCTTGATACCATTCAACAAATTGAATCTTTTTTAATTTCATCTAACTATGATCAAATGTCTGGAAAAAAAATAAAAAAAGAACCTAGTAGGTTTAATTTGAGGTGAAAAAATGATTTTAGTTTTATTTGGCCCTCCAGGGGCAGGAAAAGGTACACAAGCTGATGAGCTTAAAGATAAATTAAATCTTATTCATTTATCAACTGGTGATATTTTAAGAGAGGAGGTTTCAAAAGAAACTGAATTAGGAATATTGGCAAAGAAATTTATGGATGCTGGCGAGCTTGTAACGGATGAATTAATTATTGGAATGATTAAAAACAAAATCGTTTCTAATGATACTGATAAAGGTTTTCTTTTAGACGGATTTCCAAGGACTATTTCTCAAGCTAAGGCTTTAGATGAAATGTTAAAATCAAATAGTTTGCAAGTTAATCACGTAGTATCTTTAGAAGTAAATGATTCAATATTAATTGAAAGATTACTTTCTCGTGGAAGAAGTGATGACAATGAAGAAACTATTAAAAATAGATTAGATGTATATAAAAACCAAACTTTACCGATCAAAGAATATTATAAATCTTCTGGAACTTTGATAGAAATAAAAGGAGACGATTCAGTCGAGACTGTATCAAAAAATATATTTTCTTCTCTTAAATAGTTATGGGAATACAATTAAAAAATACTAAAAATATTCAAAAGATTAATAAATGTGGTGAAATTATCTCGGAAGTTCACGCAATTCTAGAAAAGTTAGTTGAACCGGGAATTTCTACGTGGGAACTAGATAAGGTTGCCGAAGATTATACGATAGGAAAAGGTTTTAAACCCGCGTTTAAGGGCTATCAAGATTTTCCAGGTTCAATATGTGCATCAATAAACGATGAAGTTGTTCATGGTATACCATCTAAAAATAGAATTTTAAAAGAAGGTGATATTATTGGTGTTGATTTTGGTGTATTTAAAGATGGTTTTTATGCTGATTCAGCTTTCACATTTGGTGTGGGCAATATAAGTCCTCAAACAATCTCTCTATTAACTGTTACAAAAGAATCTTTAGAAATCGGAATCAAAAATGCTGTAATTGGAAATAAATTGTACGATATTTCTAGTTCAATTCAAAAACATGTTGAAAGTAAAGGATTTTCGATTGTTAGATCATATGTAGGCCACGGAATAGGAAGAAATTTACATGAAGATCCACAGGTTCCAAATTTTGTTTTAGACTCTGAGATTAGGGAAAAATCTCTAGATTTACAAGAAGGTTTAGTTATTGCAATTGAACCGATGGTAAACATAGGGACTCATGATGTTAAGGTTTCTGACGACAATTGGACTGTTGTTACTAAAGATGGTAGCCTATCAGCACATTTTGAACATACAATAGCAATAACAAAGAAGGGACCGTTAAATTTAACTAAGTAAATTATGGCAAAAGAAGAAAGAATAGAGTTAGAAGGAACAATTTTGGAAGCATTACCAAATGCTATGTTTAAAGTTGAGCTTGAAAATGAGCATAAGATTCTTGCTTATGTTTCTGGTAAAATGAGAACCCACTTTATTAGGATTTTGCCTGGTGATAAAGTAAAAGTAGAAGTTTCTCCTTATGATTTGACAAAAGGAAGAATAACCTATAGATTGAAGTGAGTTTATAAGATATAATATAAGCTTTTTATTGGAGAGAATATGCCTAGAATTGCAGGAGTTGATATACCAGATAATAAGAGAGTTGATATCTCTTTAACTTATATTTATGGTATCGGACCGAAAATATCGAAAGATATCTTAACAAGCGCTAATATTGATCCAAATACTAAAACCAAAGACTTAACAGACTCTGATGTTTCTAAGATTAGGCAATATATAGAAAGTGATTGTTTAGTTGAGGGTGAATTAAGAGTTGAAATACAAAATAATATTAAAAGATTGTCCGATATTAATTCCTATAGAGGAGTTAGACATAGAAAAAAATTACCTTCTAGAGGACAAAGAACTAAATCTAATGCACGTACAAGAAGAGGTAAGAAAGGCCTTGCGATTGCGAAAAAGAAATTAGCAGCTAAATAAAGTTTGGAGAGCTTAAGTTGAATAAAGTAAAAAAAAGTAAGAAAGTTAAAAAATTTGTTGAAGCAGGCCAAGCTCATATACAAGCCACCTTTAATAATACTATAATAACAATTACAGATGAAAAAGGAAATGTTCTGTCTTGGGCAGCTGCAGGAAAAAAAGGATTTAAAGGAACTCGAAAGGGAACTCCATTCGCAGCACAGATGGCTGCCGAAGATGCAGCAAAAAAAGCCATGGAATTTGGAATGAAAACAATTTCAGTATTTGTAAAGGGACCAGGACCAGGAAGAGAAACAGCAATTAGATCAATTCAGAATGCAGGAATTAAAGTAAGTGCAATTAAAGATGTTACTCCATTGCCGCATAATGGTTGTAGACCACCTGCTAAGAGAAGAGTGTGAGGAGTATAAATTGTCAAGATATATAGGACCAACAACCAAATTATCAAGAAGAGAAGGACAAGAGCTTTTTTTAAAAGGAGATAGATCTTATTCTGATAAAGCTGCAAGACGATTAGATGTCAAACCAGGTCAGTCACAGTCTAACTTTCGACAAAAATACTCAGAATATGCGATTAGATTAAGAGAAAAACAAAAACTTAAAAGAATATTTGGATTAACAGAGAAGCAATTCAGAAATAATTATATTAAAGCAGCTAAACAGAGCGGTGTAACGGGTAATAATTTAATTTCCAATCTAGAGAGAAGACTAGATAATGTTGTTTATAGATTAGGTATGCTCAGTTCTCGAAGTGAAGCTAGACAGTATGTAAATCATGGACATATTTTAGTAAATGGTAAAAAAGTTGATATTGCTTCTTATATAGTTTCGATTAATGATCAAATTGAAGTTAAAGAAAAGATAAAAGAAAATGTTAGAGTTAAAAGTTCAATCGAATCTGTTGCCAGAAGAGGTGTTCCAGATTGGCTTGAATTAAATTCAGAAAAGATTCAAGGAATTATTAAAAGGCTGCCAAGCAGAGATGATTTTAAACAGCCAATAGATGAACAATTAATTATTGAGTTTTACTCAAAATTATAGGAGAAATAAATGGAATTTCAGAAAAACTGGCTTGGTCTTCATAGACCAAAATCTATTCAAATAGATCAAAAGTCAAAGACTGATAATTATTCAAAATTCACATGCCAACCCTTGGAAAAAGGATATGGAGTTACTATAGGGAATACATTGAGAAGAATATTGCTTTCATCTATCCAGGGACCTGCTATAACAAAAGTGAAAATCGATGGTGTTATGCATGAATTTTCAACTATTCCAGGTGTAACCGAAGATGTAACTGAAATCATATTAAATTTAAAACAATTAAAATTAAAAATGCATACTTACGAAAAACAAGAAGTTACCCTTAGTGTTTCAGGTGAAGGTCAAATAAAAGCATCTGATATTGAAGTTAATCAGAATATTGAAATAGTTGATCCTGATCAGTATATTGCAACTCTATCTGAGGGTGGAAAACTAGATATGCATCTGACTATCGAAATGGGAAGAGGCTATGTTCCTGTCGAATCTAGAGATGAGGCAGTTGACCATACAATTGGAGAAATTCAATTAGATGCGATATATTCACCTATAGTAAAAGTTAATTATGGAGTTACAAGCGCTAGAGTTGGAAGAAGAACTGATTTTGAAAAGTTAACTTTAGAGGTTTGGACGAACGGAACAATAGCTCCAGAGGATGCGGTTGCGTACTCATCAAAAATTATCAAGGAACAAATCTCAGTATTTATTAATTTCAACGAAGAAGAAATTGATGCAATCCCTGTTGTAGAAGATATTAAAGAAGAAATTACAGGCGGAGAAGATGTTCTATTTACTAAAGTTGATGACCTTGATTTCTCAGCACGGTCATTAAATTGTTTAAGTAAAGCTAATATAAAATTTTTAGGGGATTTAATACAATTAAGTGAAGATGATTTATTAAATCTAGAGAATTTTGGTAAACGTTCATTGTATGAGGTTAGAGATGTAGTTGCATCTTTTTCATTGAAGCTAGGAGAGGATATAAATAGAGACTTATATTTCGAACAGAGAAAAAAGAAAGAAGAATCTGAGGTAACGGAAGAAGAGTAATTATGCGACATAGAGTTAGAAAAGGAAAGCTTGGACTTAAAACTGAACATCGATTATCTGTTCTTAGAAATCTTTGTACTGAGTTGTTTAGGCACGGAAGAATAACTTCAACAGATATAAAAATAAAAGAGCTTAAAAGATTTAGCGAGAAGATTATAACAACTGCAAAAAATGATTCTGTTCACTCAAGGAGGCTTGTTGGTGCTAAGATAAAGGATAGAGAAGTATTGAAGAAGCTATTTGAAGATATCGCACCATCTTACGCAGAAAGACCTGGTGGATACACAAGAGTTGTAAAGCTACATTTTAGAAGAGGTGACTCAGCTCCTATCTCTATGATTGAGTTGGTTGGCTTAGATGTACCATTTATTAAAAAGGAAAAGACTGATTCCCCCGAGTCAGTTCAAAATGAAGCTGTAGATTCGAAGCAGGGGGATTAAGTTGCAAACAAATAATATTGGACTAATCTTAGATCCAAATTCGTTAGAAAATCTTAAGTATGTTTCTACCAAAGCTGAAAAATATAATTTTCATTCCTTATGGGTTACAGAGTTATATCGGAGCTCATTTGAGCAACTATCATTTTTAGCTTCTATGACAACCAAAATAAAGTTAGGTTCCGCAGTTACTCTTGCTTTTACTCGAAGCCCCCTTGTGACAGTCATCTCTGCGCATGATATTGATGATATTTCTAATGGTAGATTAATCTTAGGTTTAGGTTCTGGTGCTATAAATACAAATAGAAAATGGCACAATTCTCCAAATTTTGATAAACCCACTGAAAGAATGGAAAGTTTTTATAGCCTTTTTAGAGAAATTGAAAATTCTATTTCAAAAAGAGAGGATCTTTTTTATAAAGATGAGTTCTATGATATATCAATTAAGTCATTTAGAAGACCTTTTACCCCTTTGAGAGGCAATATACCATTATATTTGGGAGGTATTGGTCCAAATATGACTAATTTATCAAGTAAAAAATTTGATGGCTATATTGGCCATGTTGTTTGCTCTATCAACTATTTAAGAAATAATATAGTCCCTCACTTTAAAAATAACGCGTCAAAAGCAAAAATAAGTTCAATTATATTATGTTCGATTAATAAAGACAAAAAGAAAGCTGTCCAAGATGCAAAAGGTACAATCGCATTCTATGCTACCGTTAAAGCTTATTTTAAACCATTTATTGATTTAGGATATGAGTCTAATATTAAGAAAATTAGAGATGCATACTTTAATAATGACAAAGAAGAGATGATAAAAAATGTTTCAGATGAAATGGTTAAAGATTTTGCAATTTGCGGGAATAGAGATGACGCTCTAAGTCAACTAAACAACTATAATGACTTATTGTCATTTCCAATTCTAACTGCTCCTCACTATTATCTAGAATCTGGGGTTGTTAGACAATATCAGGATGAGATTTTGGAGACCTTTAAACTTTAGCTGCTATGTAAACCGTTACCAACCCGAAATTATATTCGACATTTTTTATAACCTTAAAACCATTATTTCTTAAAATCTCATTCATTTCATTTTTTGTATAAAAACTTTCTATAGAAGTTGCAAGATATTTATATTCAGGGTATTTAGAAAAAATTCTTCCAACAAATGGGATAATATAATTTAAATAAACATTGTATAGATTTTTTATAATAAAGTTTTGGCTTTTTGAGAACTCCATAATCATCAAAGTTCCATTTCCTTTAAGAATTCTGTGGATTTCTTTTAAGCTTTTATTTATAGACTTTGTATTTCTTATACCAAAAGTAATAGTTGCAAAATTAAAAGATGAGTTATCGAAGGGCATATCTTCGCAAAAACCTTCAATAAAATCTATATCTTTTGAAGAATCTTTAGTCTTTGCAATATTCAACATATTTTTACTAGGGTCATAGCCAACTATTTTAGTATTAGGGAACTTTCTTTTAATTTCGATAGCAATATCACCAGTACCAGTAGCTATATCAATTACACTTCCAGTGAAATGTGATAATTTTATAAAATTAGATTTCCATCTTTTATGTAATCCAAAACTTATAATTTTATTAACTAGATCATAGTTTCGAGATATTGAATCAAATGTTTGTTTTGTATCAGGCATTAAATTTTACTTGATATTTGTGATGCAAGTTTTATATCACCTGCCGTCATAATATGTATCCCATCTAGGTTCTTCTTGTATTTAATTAACAAATCAATTAAGTATTCTGTAGAGATCTTAAGATAGTCTTCCTCTTTATTTTTTTTAAGCTCTTTAAATAGGGAATTATCTTTGTTGATACCATTGATTTTATTGTTTAGATTCTTAAATGTTTTTTTGTTTTTGATAGGAAAAATACCTGCAAGTATTTTATTTGATGATAGAGCCGATAGCTTTGATAGATTAATAAAGTCTAATTCAGAATATAAGGGTTGTGTAATAAAAAAATTAGACCCTATATTGTTTCTTTTAATCAAATTCTTCTCAATCTTTTTAAATGGTAAGTCAATATTTAGAGTAGAGCCTATTAAAAAGTCTGTTTTGTATCCAAGACTATTATTTGAGTAATCTTTGCCGCTATTTAGTTTATTTACTAATGAAATTAATTCGTTCGTATTAATCTCAAAAACCTCTTTAGATTTTTTGCTATTCCCAATATTTATCTTGTCGCCTTTTATTAATAAGAGCTTGTTCACTTTCATGGAAAGCGCTCCTAAGATTTCGCTCTGCAATGCAAGCGTATTCTTGTCTCTAGTAGAAAAATTTATTATTAGCTTATTTGGCTTGATTCCTTTCATTATAAGTCCATGTGCAAAACTCAAAGGAGATATTCTTAAATTAGCCATAGGTGTACAAGCAATATCAAGAAAATCGAATGATTTATTGTATTTAAGAATTTTATCTAACAATAAATTATCAATTTTGTACCTTGAGGGTATAATTTCAATAGATTTAATAAATTTTTTGTTAATCAATTTTACCTTCATTATGTTTAGATTTTTAATTATTATTATTTTTTTTTCACTAACAATCAACTGTTCTTTTTCGCAATCATCAATCAAAAGAGATTATAGCTTACTTGGAGGTACCTTAACAGTAAATATTAAGTCAGATATAGAGCAGGATGAAATCAATAAAAAAATTAAAAAAAAATTGAGATATATTGAAGCTATCCTTGATCCAGAAATAACATCCTTTTTAAAAAAATTTAATGAGTTAGAAAAGAATTCTGAAATTTCTGCTCCTGACTTATTTGTAGATGCTTTTAATATTATGAAAGATTATAATGAAATAACTAAAAAGGCTTTTGATCCGACAACCTTTTCTTTGTTATATAATGTTTCATCAATTGAAAAGGTTAAATCTATGATTGAAAGCAGGCTTTTTGAGAAGTGCATGAATATTTCGAATATTGATGTAAAAATAACGAATGTATTTTCGAAGAAATATTCATGTATTAAGCTGTCATTTGATTCTGTAATTGATGGAATTATTGTTCAAAATATAAAATTCTTATTAGAAAGCTCAAACTATGAATCCTACTATATAAGATTTGGAAATACTATTTATTCAAGAAACTATGCGGAAATAGGAAATCTTTTTGATATTAAAACATCCGATGCTTTAGAAAGAATGGGGCTAGATATAAAAAAGTTAAATAGCTATTCATTTTTGATTAATTCAAATGAAAAGGTAAAAACCTATAATATAAACTTAAGGGATAAAAAAATATCATTAAATAACGATTTTTTTGTAATAGTCGCTTCCAATTCCCCTGTGAATAATTCTATACTAGCAAACACTCTTAATTTAGTTGATTATTCTAAATTTGGTAAGAATATCCACAACAGCGAGATACCTATACTTATTGTTTACAAAGATGATGGAAAATATATATACAGAACAAGTAAATCGTTTGAAAGCTTATTAAACTAACATATTCATAGCCCTAGCTTTTTCGAAACATAGTTAGGATCGATAAATGGCTCGTCATCAGATGTTCTACTTTCATAAATAAGTTCCAATTCTAATATTATTTCTTTAAGTTTTTTTACATTTTTTTTATTCTTTACTGCATCAATTGGAGACTTATTGTTAAGAATAGGAATCTTTGTTTGAAGCCAAGATTCAGATATATTATCTGATCTTACTTTAATTCCTTCATTTAAATTTTCTTTTAGTTTAAGCAAGACATTTGATTCAAAATCATTGAATACAATTTTTTTTTCATGTAGTTCAATACTACCAAATTCATTTTTCTTTTTATCGTAATAGTTGTATACAGAAAGATTTTCTTTATCAACTATTATATTTTCTAGGTTATCAATTTTATCCAAATTCTTCTTAAGTAAATTATAGTTTTTTACAATAAAAGTCTCCTTCTTTTTTGTTAAATTATTACCTTGAATCAGTTTGTCTATAGACTTATTTATTCTTTTTTCAATAACAAAAAAATATTCTTTACATAATCTTTCTTGATCAACCTTGGTCTCTTTAACAACGCCTGTAATTGAATCATATATAGTATCTTTGTATTCTTCACTGTAAGCCACTATATGATTTATCGTAAAAAAGGTATTATCAAATTTTAAAAGTCGTAAAGAAATTAAGGATGTATTCTCTGGGATACTTTCGTAGATATTTAATTGATAGCTTAGATTTTTTATTATATCTGTTACCTCGTATTTAGTATCAATAATTTTTTTAAATTTAAAAATACTCCTATAAGTATGAAGAATATTATCATTAACTTTTTCTTTGTTATCTTCCCAATATAAACTTACAAGAGATCTCTCAGATGTTATTAATTCATAATCATAAATAAACCAGTCAAGAAAAAGTGTGTAATTTCGGTCATTTATATCAATATCTGCAAATTCCTTTGTGAAGTATTGATTTTGATTCCATACAAAAAATGCTTCGTTTAATTCATGTTTTAAGAATTCTGCTTTAGAAAAGGAAATAAGTTCATTATTAATTTTATTTATTTTTTTTATACTCAAAGTTGACCTAACCAAATTTATAAAATTATTTTAAACTATTCTTTTTTTTATTATTTCTAACATTAAAAATCCAAAAAACTAATGATAATACTAAAATTATTGGTGGGAAAATCCATAATATTAAATTTAGTCCTTTTATTGGTGGCTTTGCTAGTATTGTTTCACCATATTGTGATATAAAGTAATTTAATATTTCTTTCTTTGTTTTACCTTCTGAGACTTGTAGTTTTATTACCTCTTTCATTGACAAAGCTAATTGAGAATTTGATTCGGCAACAGTCTGTCCCTGACAAACAGGACACATTAATTCATTTGATATATCATAGATTTTATTTTCTGAATGGGCGCCATTAATAGAAATAATAACAAATATAAAAATAAGAGTGTATTTAATAGTTTGCACTTTCTTTTAGCCCTCTGATCAGAATTTCCTCATTTATTTTACCCATGTATTTAAATAAAATTTTGTTGTCTTTAACGAAGTATGTTTCAGGAACACCCATAACACTAAACTTAACCGATATAGTATTTTTGTTATCAAATAAAATTTTAAAAAAAGGTTTATATTTTAAGTAGAAATCTATAGCATCAGCTTTTTTATCAAAAATATTAATACCGATTAGCTGAACTTCTAAGCTGTTAGTTAGAATATTTTCCTGAAATTTATTTAATTCCGCAATCTCTTCAATACAAGGTCCACACCAAGAAGCCCAAAAATTAATTATGTTTATTCCTTGTAAATTATCTAAAATTATTATTTCGGAATTACTTTCACCATCAAGTATGGACATTTCTTGTGATAAGGAAATATCTCTATTAATTGGGATAAATTTAATTTCATTTGAAAAAGAAAGATTAGAAAAAAAACAAAAGAATAAAATAATATAAAAGTTTAATTTCAAATGCATCTCTAGAATGTTTGAGGCTCTACACCTGCCATTTTCTCTAACTTTTCTTTATATTCATCTAAATCAAGATTTATTCTTGCAACACCAGTATCAATAGCTGCTTTTGCTACTGCATAAGACTCCCATACTAATACTCTAGGATCAAAAGGTGAGGGTACAATATACTCTTTACCATAAACAAGTTCTTTCCTATTGTGTCTAGCAGCAATTTCAGGACCGGCTCCTAGTTTTGCAAGTTTTGATAAAGATTCAGCAGCAGCAACTTTCATCTCTTCGTTTATGTCAGTAGCTGCAACATCTAAAGCTCCTCTAAAAATAAAAGGGAAGCCTAGAACATTGTTTACCTGATTTGGATAATCTGTTCTTCCTGTTGCCATGATTATGTCTTGTCTTGCTTCAAAAGCATCTTTAGGTGATATTTCAGGATCTGGATTTGCCATAGCAAAAATTATAGGATTATCAGCCATAGTTAATACCATTTCTTTTGAAACAACATTTCCAATCGATAAGCCAATAAATACATCAGCGCCAACCAGGGTATCTTCTAAAGTCCTACAATCAGTTTCAACCGCAAATTCCTCTTTCTGCTTATTTAAGCCTTCTCTTCCTTTATAAATTACGCCTTTACTGTCGCACATCAGAATATTGTTTGGATTTGCACCGAAACTAACAAACAACCTGGCGCATGATATAGAAGATGCACCAGCACCATTTATAGCAATCTTAATATCTGACATTTTTCTATTAGTTAATTCAACTGCATTTATTAATCCTGCACTCGAAATTATAGCAGTCCCATGTTGGTCATCATGAAAAACTGGAATATTCATTCTTTTTTTAAGCTCATCTTCAACAGCAAAGCATTCTGGTGCCTTGATATCTTCTAGGTTGATTCCTCCGAAGGTTGGCTCTAGGTCTTCGACTGTTCTAATTATTTCATCAACATCAGTACTTTTAATTTCAATATCAAATGCATCTACTTGAGCAAATCTTTTAAATAATACTGCCTTACCTTCCATCACCGGCTTACTTGCTTCAGGGCCTAGTGCTCCTAAGCCTAAGATTGCAGTTCCATTAGAAACAACTGCAACTAAATTTCCTTTATTTGTGTAATCATAAACCTTTTGAACATCATCTCCTATTTCCTTACATGGCTCAGCAACGTATGGGGAGTAAGCTAATGAAAGCTCATCTTGAGTTTCTGCAGGCTTAGTAACTTTAATTTCAATTTTTCCTTTTGGACTACTAGAATGATAATCCAATGCTTTACGCTTTAACTCAGTATTATTTTCATCACTCATATTGAAATCTCCTTTCTCTTATGGGGTAACAGCAATAATCATACCTAAAAAGGAATATTAATAACAGTAGTTTTTGAACTATGATTTACTCCATAAAATTTAGTATTTTTTGAACGTATATTGTTAGTATATATATTTTATTATTATAAACTAAATATCCAAATAATATTAGCACTATACCCATAAATGGGTTATAAAAATTATTAAATATAGCATTGTTTCTAAAAGATATAAAAACTCTTTTTAAACCTATGCTTCCGAAGATAAATGGCAAACCAAGCCCTACAGAATACATGGTGAGCATTGCTAGTGAATGAATATAGTCTTTTTCAACACTTGAATAAGTAATGATTGATCCAAGTATAGGACCTACGCAAGGTGTCCATGCTAAACCAAAGCAAAGTCCAAGCATAATAGGTTTTGCTGATTTTGAACTAATGAAAATATAATTTCTATTGAATAATTGAATCCTTGATGAAAAAAGATTAACTAACCCAAATAAGAAAATTAAAGACCCAGATATCTTCAGCAAATAAAGCCTATTTAAATTTAAAAATATCCCAAAGGACGTAGCTGTTAAACCAAGTAGTATGAAGACTGAACAAAATGAAAAAATAAATAATAAACTCTTTGACAACAATTGGAAGGTACCGTGGTTCTTCCCATCTACTGAATTATCTAATGTCGCTAAGTAAATCGGAAATAGTGGCAATATACATGGCGAAAAAAAAGAAATTAAACCTGCAACAATTGATAGGTAGTAATCATTTATATTTTCCATATGATATTAATAAATTATACAGTTTATTTAAGATTAGTTATAATAAAACATGCTTTCAGTAAATAAAATAAATTTGAGTAAACTTGGCGTAGATATATACGTACCTTTGTTCGATGGTGACTTAAATTCTCTTAAGAAATTAGAGTCTAATTTAGGAATACAATTCATAGGAAAATTAAAGTCTAATGGTTTTAAAGGAAATTATATGGAAAAAACCAATTTAGACATACTAGCTAACAAAAAGAATATTAGTCTTAATTTTATAGGGCTCGGGAAAAAGAATGATTTGGATGAAGAGAAAATTTTTAAGATTTTTTCTTTTATAACTTATTCACGAATCAAATCTAAAAAGAAATTAAAATCTTCTTCTATATTCTATCCAGAATCTTTAGATAGAGATCTATTTAATTTATCTATAGAAGGCCTTTATAATGGATTCTATTCGTTTGATAAATACAAAACTAAGAAAGACAACACCTCTGCTTATAAAATTAGCGTTAATGCAAATTTTGTTAATGAGAAGTATTTCAAATCAGCTGTAACTAATGCCAAAAGTATTTATTCTGGAGTCAACTTAACACGTGAATTAATTAACGAACAACCACAGATTCTCGTACCTGCTGCGTTAGCTAGCCATGCAAAGCAAATAGCTAAAGGTAAGAATATTAAGTGCACTGTTTATGGAAAAAAACAAATTCTTGCTAAAAAGATGCTTGGTATTTGGGATGTCGGTAAAGGTAGTGTAAATGAGCCAAAGTTTATACATTTAGTTTACAAACCGAGAAATAATAGCAAAAAAACGAAAAAAATTGCTCTCATAGGTAAGGGTGTAACTTATGATACTGGCGGTTTATCTCTTAAGCCTGCTGATTATATGTTGACCATGAAGATGGATATGGGGGGAGCAGGTTGTGTACTGGGAGTATTTAAGGCCTTGGAAAAACTACAGCCAAAAAATATTGAAGTACATGGGCTAATTCCAGCCGTAGAAAACATGCCTGGACCAAATGCATATAAACCTGACGATATTGTTAGAGGTCTTTCTGGAAAGACAATCGAAGTTATTAATACTGATGCAGAAGGCAGAGTCGTTTTGTCTGATGCGATAGAATTTGCTAATAGACTAAAAGTTGATGAAATGGTTGACCTCGCAACCCTTACTGGTGCATGTCTAGTTGCATTAGGAAATTACACTGCCGGTTTATTCTCAAATAACCTTAAATTAAGAGATAAATTAATTAAGGCCTCTAAAAGTGTAGGGGAGAAAATGTGGGAGCTTCCGTTAGATGAAGAATTAAGACCAGATATTGATAGTCAGATAGCAGATGTTAAAAATTCGGCCTCCACAAGGTACGGTGGGGCTACGACGGCCGCTATGTTTTTAGAATTTTTTGTTGATAAAAATATACCATGGTCACATATTGATATTGCAGGGCCTGCTTATATAGAAAAGAATAGAGGTTGGTGCGCCCCAGGATCGACTGGTTTTGCGGTAAGAAGTTTAATTAAATATTTAAACCTTAGTTAGCCACTTTGAATACTTATTATTAGAAGCTTTTACGATTTTTGAATACTCATTTTGAATTAATTTTGTTATTTTACCAGGTTTACCATTTCCTATACTCCTATTGTCTACCTCGCGAACAGGAGTTATTTCGGCAGCAGTACCAGAAAGAAAAACCTCATCTGCTATGTAAAGCTCATCTCTAGTAAATCTCTGTTCTTTGATAGATATTTTATTATCAGATGCAATATTAAAAACGCAATCTCTTGTTATCCCTTCTAAAACAGTTGTTATTGGCGTTGTTTTTATCGCACCATTCCTAACAATATATATATTTTCTCCAGTTCCTTCAGAGATATATCCATCGTTATCAAGCATTAAAGCCTCGTCGTAACCTAATTCAATAGCTTCTCTTTTAGCAAAAACAGAGTTTATATAATTCCCAGAAATCTTGGATTTTGTCATAAAAGAATTTACACCCATTCTTGCAAAGGATGATATTTTTGCCCTAATTCCATTAGAAATGCCATTCTTTCCTAAATACGTTCCCCATTCAAAAGCAGCAATAATAACATTGATCTTGTTATTGCCAGGATTAATTCCTATGGATCCATCCCCTATAAAGGCCAAGGGTCTAATGTAGCAATCTTTTAAATTATTCTTTTTTATTAAATCGATAGTAACTTTTTCTAATTTTTTCTGAGAATAAGGAATTTTTATTAAAGAAACTTTAGCTGAATTATAGAATCTATCATAATGTTCCTTTAATCGAAATACATAAGGCTCTTTCTTATTGTTCGAATAAGCACGAATTCCTTCAAAGATTCCTGATCCATAATGTAAGCCATGACTTAGAACATGAGTCGTTGCTTTGTCCCAATTTACAAACTTTCCATTAAACCATATGTATTTAGACTTTTTCATAAATTAATACCTTCTATTCTCTTATAATTACTATATTTGTCAAGTATCTATAATATTATTAATAATTAATCAAGAATAGAAAGAAAATATGTTATTTTGTTTTTATGAAAAATATATTATTTATAAACCATTCAATACGTGATGGTGGCCCAGGAAGAAGTCTTTATTACTTACTAAAGCATTTCAATTATCATGACTATAATGTAAACGTATTGATACCAGAGAAGAAAGTGTTCTCTGAAAATATTGAAAAAGATAATTTAAAAGTAAATCAGATAGTTAATAACAATTTCCCTGAAAATTTAAAAAGACAAAATCTGAGAATTAACGGTAAGACCTTCTCAATCCTACCAATAGATATAATAATCAACTTTTGTAGATTGATTTATCTTCTTTTTACATTTAAATCCGAGATAAAGAAGAACAATATTGATGTAATTTATTGTAACGGAACTCTTGCAAAATTTTTTGGTGCTGCTTTAGGATCCTTATATTCCGTGAAAGTAATATGGCACGTTAGAAATTATCAAAAAAATTTTATTTTATTGTTTTTAATTAATTTTTTTTCTAAGTTTTTATCTGTAAAAAAAATTATTTGTGTTTCAAAATCGACCATGTCTCAATTTAAGGATACAAGTAAATGTGTTGTTGTTAACAATGGAATTGATACAGAAGAGTTTAATCCATCAATAGTATCTAAGGACCTTAGAGAGGAGTTTAAAATCCCTAATGATAAGATTATAATCGGTACAGCTGGAAGGGTTGTGCCCAGAAAGAATTTTGAACATTTTGTTAAACTAGGAATAGATATATGTAAGAAGCATAAAAAGAACTGTTTATTTGTACTGGTAGGCGATACACCTTATTATTTTGGACAGTCATTAATGCCCAAATTAAAAAATATGGTTAAAGAAGCAGGTCTTGAAGACAAGTTTCTTTTTACTGGATATACAGATTGTGTTGAAAAATATATTTCGGACTTTGATATTTTCTTTATACCTTCTAAATACGAAGACCCTTTCCCCAGAGTCGTTATTGAATCTATGGCTTTAGGAAAGCCTGTGCTGGGATATAATATAGGCGGAATAGGGGAAGCGATAGATAATAAAATTAATGGATATTCTTTCAAGACAGATGATACGAGTGTCATTGACTCAATATTAGAATTAATTGAAGATGAAGAATTAAGATTGAAAATGTCATTTGAGGCACGAAAAAAGGCAGTAAATTTCTATGATTCTCGAATCATCGCGTCAAAAATATTAGATAATATAGGACTACTCTTTTCTGGAGGTTCTAAAAGCTAACTTTAGACTTATTCCTTCAAGTTTAAACTCGTTTCTAATTGATCTTTCAATAAATCTTCTATATGTTCCAGGTATTCCTTTAGCAAAGTTACAAAATAGTACAAAGGATGGAATATCACTTTTAGACTGAGTTGCATAATACATTTTAAGCCTTCTACCTTTGTTGACCGGTGCAGTAGATCTCAGGATTAAAGATTTTAAGAATTTATTTAAATTATTCGTATTAATTTTAGTTTTTTGTGAACTGTATATTTTATCAATGAATGTATATAATTTATCGATATTTTTAGCTTTAAGTGCAGAAATTACAATTACTAATCCATAGTTAACCTCGGTTAGTATCTCCAGTAAGTTTTTTTTAATTAATGTTTCATTTTTTAATTTTGTAGGAATTAAATCTGATTTATTAACGGCAAGTATTATTCCTTTGTTATTTTTCTTTATTAGGCTTGCAATCTTTAGGTCTTGTTTGGTTGGGCCATGTTGAGCATCAATGATAAAGATAACAACATCACATCTTTCGATTGAATCAACAGCTCTGCTAGTAGAGTAATATTCAATTTCTTCATTTACTTTAGATTTTCTTCTTAATCCAGCTGTATCAATAAATACATATTCTTTATCACTCTTCTTAATATTAAGATTTACAGTATCTCTAGTAGTTCCAGGAATTTCACTGACCATTGCAATCTCATTATTTGCTAATGAGTTAATTAGTGTTGACTTACCTGCATTGGGTTTTCCAACTATCGCTATTTGTGGAATTTTTATATCCTTATCTTCAGTATAAGATTTATTTTCTGAGAAAAAATTAGTAATTTTTTCTTTAATAATACTTATATTTCTATTGTGCTCTGCTGAAATTTCAATAAAGTTTTTAATCCCAAGTTTAAAAAATTCTGATTTATTTTCCTCAATTCTTTTATCGTCAATTTTATTTATAACCGAAAGAAAATTTTTTCCTTCTTTTCTAATAATATTTAAAATTTCTCTGTCTTCTTTTTGAAGCCCTGATTGACCATCAACCATAAAAATAATAAAATCTGAATTTCTAATTGTTGCTAATACTTTTTCTTTTATTAATAATGGGTACAGTTCTTTTTCGTTATCAAATCCCCCTGAGTCTATAAGGAAAAAGTTTTGATCATCAATTACCAGACTTTCTCTAATTAAGTCTCTTGTGCTTCCAGGCTCACTATAAACTATTGACTTTCTTTTAGATAAAAGTCTATTGAACAGTGTTGATTTCCCTACATTAGGTCTACCAACTATTGATATTGATGGTATCATGAAAAAATGCCTCTCTTAATAGATGATTCTAATATTAAAATTAAAAGTATCAATAAAACTATATTAAAAAGAACATTAATTAAAGTTATTAAATATCTTAAAATTGAAAAAAAAGAGATTAATATTGTTTTTTTAAATGATGTAAATATGAAGAAATTAAACAAAAAATATTCTGGATCTAACAAGTCCACTGATGTACTTTCTTTTTTAATAGACGGTCATGATAAGTCACTACTAGGTGATGTTTTTATATCGATAGAGTATGCAAGGGCTAATTGTCTTGTGAGTAAAAACTCATTGATAAAAGAGGTCAAAATTCTTTGTATTCATGGAATACTTCACTTAATTGGCTTAGATCATAAAAATGAAGCTGAGGGAAAGAGGATGTTTAAGATACAAGATGAATTATACGAAAAATTTAAATAAATTAATCTGGGTTTTTATCTACTTCTTTTTCATAGTCGTCAAATTCTTCAATTCCTGGTAAATCATGAATACTGTTTAGGCTAAAAACTTCTAGGAAAAGTTCTGTGGTTGAATATAAATATGGTCGTCCAGGCACATCCTTTTCCCCAATAACCTCTATAAGCTCTCTTTCTATTAAGACGTTTATCGCCCCAACTGAATCAACCCCTCGAATCTTATCAATCTCTATCTTTGTAATTGGCTGTTTCTTGGCAATAATTCCAACCACTTCGAGTCCAGCTCTACTCAATTTGTAAGGTTTTTTATTTACATACTCGATTAATATTTCTTTATATTCTTCTTTAGTCCTAAACTGAAAACCACCAGCAATTTCTTCAATCTTTATTGAATTTCCCCGGTTTTTCCATTCTTCAACTAGTATTTTTAAAGTTTCATTGATTGCTTTTATATCTTCATCTAAAAAATTAGCAATTTCTTTCGATTTTACAGGTGATTCTGAAATAAAAATTATTGCCTCAACTTTATTCTTTAAATCATTCATTATTAGATTCCTTTGTACTCAAATTCTATTTCATTATTATTTTCTAGTATATTCAATGATCCATCTTTTATCATATCCAAAACTATTAAAAAACTTACTATAACATTCTCTCTTCCATGACTAATATCAAATACTCTATTAAATTTTAGTATTTTATTTGATCTAAAATCTTCAACAATCTCTATCTTTCTTTGATTTTGGTCTATAGCTTCTTTTTCGATTTCAATATCTGGTACTTCTTTGTAATTTTCTAACTGTAATATTTTTTTAACTGAGGTTACAAGTTTCCAAATATCTGTTTTTTGAACTTCCCACAATGTATTTGATCTAAGGCTTAAATCAGGATTTCTTTTAAAGGTATCCCTACCTAATAGGTCTCTTTCCTTAAGAGATTCTGAGAAAGCTCGATATTTTTTATATTCCTTAAGCATTTCAACTAAATCTAATTCTGGCTCTTCTAAAATTTCTTCCTCATCGGACTCTGGTAGTAGAGATCTTGATTTCAACCTCGCAAGTTCAGCCGCTATAACAAGATATTCTCCTATATCATCAAAATCGAATTCTTTTAGAAGTTCAACATATTCTAAGTATTGTTCGGTTACTTTACTTAGTGATAGTTCATAAATATCAAGATCATTTTCTTTTATAAGATTTAATAATAAATCTAGAGGACCTTCGAATATATCTAGTTTAACATTTTGGAAATTATTTGTATTACTCAAGCGCCACCTTCTTTAAGCATGAATCTATTTTAAACCCAATATATCCAAAATTATAGTTAGCGGAGTAAATATTATCTGTGGATATATGTTAAATAAAACAACAATAAATATAAATCCAAATTGACCATATTTTGACAAATACACTCTGTAGTAATGTGCAGCCTTATCTGAAATTAGGCTATAAACTATATTTGAACCATCTAGTGGTGGTATCGGAAGTAAATTAAACAATGCCAATAAAATATTTATGGTTGACATGTATGCAAAAAAGGTACTATAAATTGTTCCATCCGGCATAAAATGAAAAAGTATTGTTGAAAAAAAAGCAATTATAATGTTTGACATTGGACCTGCCAAGGCAACAATATATAGACTTTTTCTTTTATTTACAAGGTTGTTTTCATTTACAGGAACTGGTTTAGCCCACCCAACTTTGATTATTATTAACATTATAATTCCCAACAAATCAAGGTGCTTAAGGGGGTTAAGAGTAAGCCTTCCCTCGTCTTTTGCTGTACTATCTCCCAATATTAACGCAGCAGCTGCATGACTATATTCATGAATAGTCAGTGAGAAAATAAGGGTAAAAACGATTAATATTAACTCCATAGTTTTCTCCTAAAACTTCTTTGAAAGAGGACCATATTTATTTAATATACTTGTTTTTTCTTTTTCTTTCCCAACATATCTACTTGTTGTTGAAACTGATGAATGACCGAGATGATCTCGGACTCGTAATATATCGATTCCAGATTTATGCAAATGAGTCCCAATTGCATGTCTAAACATATGAGGGCTTATTTTTTTATATTTTGTTTTACCAGATTTTTTATTTGAAAGGCTGAACTCAGATAGACTACTATAAGATACCTTGGTTACGATTTGATTAATTTGTTGTCGAGTTAAATTTTTATATTTATTTGATTTTGTGCTTCCATAGTTGCTTATAAGTAAAAATTTCGAGTCAGCTTTGTTACTAAGAATAGATTCTCGTTCTATTTCAATATAAGAGTACAGATTTTCGAGCATTATGCTTGGTATTGGTTGATCTCTAAATTTATTACCTTTTCCTTGAATAATTATATAGGGGTTCTCGTTATATAGCTTTAAATCCTCGACCTTAATTTTAATAAGTTCCGATACTCGTAATCCACAATAATACAATAGTTCAATTATCAGCCTGTCTCTCATTGGGAATTTTGAAAAGGATTTTCTTTTTAGAAAATCCAAAATAATCTGAACTTCTTTTTTACCAAGACTTTGTGATTTAACTTCATTTTTAGTAGACCTTTTTGGAATAGGAGAATGTGAGACTTTTTCTTTGAAGACTAAATATTTATAAAAACTAGATAAAGTTGAAATTATTCTATTTTTTGATGAAAGCGATCTTTCACCTTCTATACTTTTTGTGGCTTCGCCCTTTTTATTTTTCCAAGTTCTTTGATAGGTATTTAAAAAGTTACTGGTGAAGAATTCCTCAATGTTCTTAGGTGTAACCTTATAGATACTTTTTATATTATTAAGCTTTAAGTAATTTGAAAAAAGAATTAAATCCGCTGAATAGGATGTTTTTGTATTTTTATTATGGTCATCTTTATAATTTAAAAACTCATCTATTATTCTTTCCATAAATTGACTATGTACCACTCTCCCAAGAGTTAAGATAGTCGTCTTGCTCTTTTGTTAATTTATCAATTTTTACATTCATTGATTTAAGTTTAATTTCTGCAACCTTATTATCAATCTTAGTTGGTACGTCATAAACCTTTCTGTCCATTTTTTTGTGATTTTTAACTATATATTCAGCACATAAAGCCTGATTTGCAAAACTCATATCCATTACACTTGATGGGTGACCTTCTGCGGCAGACAAGTTTACAAGACGACCGTCAGATAAAAGACATACTGTTTTCTTTCCTATTGTAAACTCTTCAATATCAGTTCTAATTTTTTTTGTCTTTGAAGCCATTTTTCTTAAAGCATCGATATTAATCTCAACATTAAAATGACCAGCATTTGAAATAATTGCACCATCTTTCATTATTTTAAAATGTTTTTTATCAATAACATTTAGGTTCCCAGTAACTGAACAAATAAAATCTGCTCTTTTAAATGCTTCTGTACCAGTCATTACCTGGAAGCCATCCATTTTTGCCTCTAGTCCCTTAGTTGCGTCAATCTCTGTAACAATTACATTTGCACCTAAACCAGCAGCTCTCATAGCAAGACCTTTACCACACCAGCCGTACCCACAAACAACAAAAGTTTTTCCTGATAGTAGTCTATTTGTAGCTCGCATGATGCTATCTAGCACACTTTGTCCAGTACCGTATCTATTGTCGAATAAATGTTTAGTAAAAGCATTGTTTACGGCGATAATTGGATAGTTTAGTACATTATTTTTAGACATACTTTCTAGCCTTATAACACCTGTAGTAGTTTCTTCTGTACCACCAATAATATTTTTCATGAACTGTTTGTGGGATTTGTGTAGAATGCTTACAAGATCACATCCATCATCCATTGTAATATTTGGCTTGATATCCAAAGAGCCTACGAGATGCTTATAGTACCCTTTATTGTTTATACCTTTAATGGCAAACGTTGAAATTCCGTAATCTTTAGTAAGATGTGCTGCTACATCATCTTGAGTGCTTAAAGGATTAGATGCACAACAAGATACATTAGCTCCACCATTTTTTAAAGCAATAAGAAGATTTGCTGTCTCAGTGGTTACATGGAGGCAAGCAGAAATATTAATATTTTTAAAAGGTTTAGTCTTGATTAAGGTTTTATTAATTTCTTGCAATACAGGCATGTCTTTGTATGCCCATTCAACTCTATCTCTACCGATTTTATTTAATTTTAAGTCTTTTACATCATACTTCATATATTTTCTCCCTATAACGATTTAATTTCATCTCTCTTGTCTATATTCTCCCAATTAAAACCTTCATTGTCTCTTCCAAAATGACCATAGGATGCAGTATTCTCGTATATTGGGTTTAACAAATTCAGAGAACTAATGATGCCCTTTGGAGTACAATCGAAAATTTTAAAAACTTCGTTTGTTAATTTAGATAGTATCTTCTTGTCCATGTTAATAGAACTACTTAAGTTGATAGAGACAGGTTCAGCTTTACCTATTGCATAGGCTAATTGTATTTCACAGTCTGGAAGGAGTCCTGAAGCGACAATATTTTTTGCTATATATCTTGCCATATAACAAGCACTTCTATCGACTTTTGTTGGATCCTTTCCTGAAAAAGCTCCTCCACCATGTCTTCCCCAACCACCATAAGTATCTACTATAATTTTTCTTCCAGTTAAGCCAGTATCCCCTTGTGGCCCACCTACAACGAATCTACCTGTTGGATTAATTAAAAATTTTGTATTTTCAGAGATTAAGTGTTTTGGTATAACTTTCTTTATAACCTCTTCAATTATGCTTTCTTTTAAGGTCGAATCATTCACGTCTTCTGAATGTTGTGTAGATATGAGGACTGTATCTACAAATGATGGTTTATTGTCTTTGTACTGAACTGATACTTGAGACTTACCGTCTGGTCTTAAAAAATCTAATTCACCAGATTTTCTTCTTTTTGATAGATTTCTAGTGAGTTTGTGAGCAAG
>PAOQ02000017.1 GCA_002708105.2 bacterium
AAAAGTTCCAGGTAAGAGCTTCTCAACTAAAGATAAATTTGAAAAAGAAGGCGCTCTAATCTTCATTCTATATGGTACAGATGTTCCATCAGATACGATGAAAAATCCTAATTCGCCTCTTGGGGATTCTACAGAAAAATATGATGAACCTTTCGGCGGACGTGTAAGCTTAGGGCTCTTTAAGGGCTTTCTCGAATTCAAGTCTCCAGAAGGAAGTCCATCTATAATTTGTTGAGCAATCTTTAACGATTCAATGTTCTCTTTCATTCTAACTAATGTTCTATCGTAGGCATCTCCAGTTTTACCAGTGGGAATATCAAAATCCAACTCAGAATAACATTCATAGGGCTTGTTCTTTCTAATATCAAAACTTATCCCAGAACCTCTAAGGATTGGTCCAGATCCACCAGATTCCTCTGCCAATTCTTTAGATATAATTCCTATATTCTTAGTTCTCTTCATAAAAATATGATCATTTGAAATCATGTTTGTATAGTCTTCGAGTATCGGTTTTAGTTCAATGATTAATTTATTAATTTTCTTTAATGATTCATTCTTTACATCATATCTAACCCCACCGATTTGGTTCATATTTGTATGGAACCGTGCACCTGTAAGATCTTCCATTACGTCAAGAATTTTTTCTCTTTCTCTGAAACAATAGAGAAAAAGACTTGCACCACCACCTAGTGCACCGCCTAAATCTAATCCATATGTTCCTAATGCTACTAGATGTGAGCTTATCCTTTGAAGCTCCGCAACTAATACTCTTATGTAGGATGCTTTCCTCGAAACCTCAATTTCACAGATTTTTTCAACTGCATTAACAAAACCTAAAGAATTAGATGTAGGGGACAAATAATCATCTCTCTCTAATACAGGAGGTAGTTGATCATAATTTAATTTCTCTGAGAGCTTCTCTACTCCCCGATGTAAATATCCTAAATAGGACTCTATTTTATTTATTTTTTCTCCTTGAAGATATAACTTAAGCCTAAAAACACCGTGGGTTGATGGATGTTGGGGGCCCATATTTACAGCTAAATCGCCAAAGTCCTGCTCTATAATTCTGTCTTCCATTTTTCGTATTCCTTCCTGGTAGGGCGATATGGGTAAAAATGTGAATCCATTACATATTCTTTTCTTAAAGGATGTCCAATCCATTCATCAGGCATTAAAATCCTTTTAAGATTTGGATGTCCGTTAAATGAAATTCCAAATAAATCAAAAACCTCTCTTTCTTGCCAATCAGCACCAGAAAAAATTTCTGACAATGAGTCTACTTTTAAATCTTCGTCTAGCTTTATATTAAATTCTACCTCTTTGTTATCTTCATTGTTCCCTAAAAGGTAAGTTAAAGTTAGATTTGAATCAAAATCAGTTGCAGTAATGAATTTTAAATAAGTAAACCCATCATTTTTTAGCTTCTTTACATAACTTACTAAATCAATTTTATTTATAAACTCAGATTGTATTACATTTTTTGACTTCTTTGCTGGTTTCGCAACCTCAAGTGGAGAAAGTGTTTTTTCTTCCGGTATTGTTGAAGAATGAAATGTTGGTGCGGTAGAACCGGAACCAATAATTTTTTGTAACTCAAGAATTCCATCAATAAAAGCCTCAGGAGTAGGAGGGCAGCCTGGTACATAAATATCAACAGGAATGACCCAGTCGACACCAGGTACGACACTATATATATGCCTATAATGATCTCCTGATATTGCACAACTACCAGCTGCTATTACCCATTTTGGTCCAGCCATTTGATCATAAAGGGTTTTTATTCTTTCAGCCATCTTAACCGTTACTGTTCCTGCAACAATCATTAAATCTGCTTGTCTTGGAGAAGCACGGGTAATCATTCCTAATCTGTCAAGGTCGTAACGAGATGAAAACGTTGCCATCATCTCGATTGCACAACAAGCTAGACCGAAGGAAAGAGGCCATAGGCTTGATTTTTTAGCCCAATTAAAAAGATCCTCAGTTTTGGTTATAAAGAGATTGGCACCAGGAAGCTTCATAAAAGATCCTATATCTTTTAATGATTTATCTACATTTCCCATTCTAAATACCCTTTTTTGTATGCATAAATCCAACCAACAAATAGAATTATTAGAAAAGTAATAAATGATAAATAAGAACTTTGAGTAGGTTCTGCTAGATTTAGAATCCAAGGAAAAATAAATACAAGCTCAATATCAAATAATATAAAAATTAATGCAATTTTAAAATAAGAAATAGGAATTCTTTTCCAGGAAGACTCTATGCTAGGTTCGCCACATTCATAAATCGAATCTAAAACATTTTGTTTTTTACCTAATATAAATTTAATGATTTTAGAAGTTAAAATCATTAACACTGGCAAGGAAATTAATGCCATAAAAAAGATAATAAAAAAAGGATATTCAGCCATGCCCTACGACTTATATTTTTAACTAATTATTGGTTAAAAGCAATACTAAATAGATTTTTTAGCCGCCTAGTTGCTTACTAATTATAAGGTTGTAGACAAAATCAATAGTGTTGTTAATTTCGTTGAAAAAATTATCTACGAGTTCAGTATAAAGTTCTTGGTTATTACCCTGTGATTTTGTAATTTTATTGCATAAAATTTCATTTTTTTTTGCAATTTTCTTGATAATTTCATCTAAATCAGATTCAGAGATACTTTCTAGCAATGATAAATCTTGTAAATCAATTTTTAGCTTAGATATTTCCTTTATAATGATTGGTTTTCCTGATAAGGCTATATCTGGCCAACTATTAAAACTTCTAGTAAATATATCTAGGATAATGTTTTGATTACTCATCTTTAAATCTATGTATATTTTGAATAGTTGCTGTTAGAAGCTTAATTGTCAATTGAACATCTTTAGCTAAACATACTGAGCTTGGACTATGAAGATATCTTACAGGTACTGACATGACCGTAGCTTTAGATCCTTCTCCTGTAACTTGAAAAGCAGTGGAGTTCGTTCCACCAGCATTTTTTGCAGTTAATTGATATTTTATTTTTTTATTTCTTGCTATATTCTCAATGTGTTTATTAAAAAATCTATCAGCAATAAGATATTTGTCCGATATTCTAATCTCTGGACCATTTCCTAGTTGAGCCAACTTTTTATGAGGTGGAATGCCAGGGAGGTCATTAGATACGGTTCCTTCAAGAGCAATAGAAAAATCAGGTCTTACTTTAGAATTTATTATTCTGGCTCCTCTCAGTCCCATTTCTTCTTGAACTGAAGCGGATGCGAATAGATTACATTTTAAATTTTTTTTATTTATTTTTTTTACTGTTTCCAGTAGAACATATAGCCCAATCCTATCATCTAAAGATTTTGATAGAATTCTGTCATTATCAATTATACATTCAGTTGAAAAAGTAACTTGATCACCAACTTTAATAATGCTTTTAAGTTTTTTGAAACTTATTCCACAATCGATTAAGCAATCTTCAACAGGGGTAGAAGTATTTGAACTCTTATCTGAGATGTGGGGTGGGATAGCTGCTACTGTAGCTTCAACCTTTTTCTTTCCCCAGATTGTGAGTCTTTGACCATAAAATAGTTTTGGATCTATACCACCTAGGGGAATTACTCTAATCATTCCATTTTCTTCAATATGGGAAACTAAAAATCCAACCTCGTCCATGTGTGCATCAATTAATATTACAGGTGCATTTTTAATTGTATCATTTACCTGAAAAATTAAATTTCCCATTGGATCTTTTAAATGTGCAACACAAGAGTTTTCAATTTCTCTTAAAACAATCTTAGATATCTCTTGCTCAAATCCTGGAACACCTGGAGTATTGCAAAGTTCTTTAATTAAATCATCACTCATTGTGTTTATTATATATAAGATATTTTCGAATAATACTTTTTTGATAAAAATTTAAAAATCAGTTTAAATACTAGTATGAAGACACCTTTAAATAATAGCATCAATGAATATCTTGTATGTTCAGAGTGTCAAAAAGAATTTGAATCAGGAATGACTGATTTTGGATCTATGATGGAATATTCTAGAATAGATGCTGGTTTTACAGATTTGGGATTTCAAGTCTGGTGTAGAAGACATGATCATAATGTTTGTCATATTAATTTTGAGGGTAATGAATTAAGTACTGATTTAAGATGTATTATAGCTTCATCTTCAGATTAGAATTCTAACCAGAATATTCTACAAAGTTTCGTGGCGTTTCATATAATCTTATCTTCAAATCAAAATCAGGATTAATTTTCTGTCTAAGAATATTCCATATAACTACTGCTATGTTCTCTGCTGTAGGATTAAGGTCCTTAAATTCTATGGTATCGAGATTTAAATTTTTGTGATCAAATCTTAACTCAATCTCATCATATATTAAATCACTGAGTTTTTTCATATCTATAAGATACCCAGAATCCTTATCTATCTCGCCAGTTACTGTCACATCTAATTCATAATTGTGACCATGATAATTCTTATTGTTGCACAAGCCAAAAAAAGCTTCATTTTTTTCGTCTGACCAATTGGGGTTGTTGAGTCGGTGAGCTGCGTTAAAATGTGATTTTCTAGTAACTGATATCATATTTATCTCTGAAGTAGTTCAATCTTGTAACCATTTGGATCTTCAACAAAGGCTAAAATTGACTTACTACCTTTCATTGGTCCAGGTTCTCTAGTTATTTTACCACCTTTTTTCTTTATTTCTTCGCATATTGAATATATATCTTCTACGCCGATTGCTATATGCCCAAATGAGTCACCGAGATCATACTTCTCAACTCCCCAATTATAAGTTAATTCTAAAAAGGGCTCAGTATCATTTGTTTTGAAAGATAAAAAAGCTAGAGTAAATTTACCATGAGGGTATTCAGTTTTTCTAATTAATTTCATTTTAAGTATATGAACATAAAAGTTAATTGAATCTTCAAGATTTTTTACTCTAAGCATAGTATGTAAGAATTTCATTAAATAAATTTTAATTTACCTTCCTTATTAAGTAAAGTTATAAGATGGACAAGAGCTTGATCGTTAAGAATTTAAATAAATCTTTTAACAATTTAAATGTATTTCACGGTATAAGTTTTGAAGTTAAACCAGGAACCATAGTTAATTTATCAGGACCCAATGGATCAGGAAAAACAACTTTAATGAGAATTATTAGCTCTCAAATATTAGATTATGAGGGAGAAGTTGCTATTGGAGATAAAAATATTATAGATTTTGATAAAGAAATATTTAGTATAATTTATTATGTTGCTCCTTATTCAAGTCTGTATGAGCATTTAACCTTAAGTGAGAATATTAATTTCTTTATTGCCTTGAATAATCTTAAAGATAAGAATCAGAAAAATCTCTTAATAAAGAGATTTAAGTTAGAAAGTCATCTTTCTAGAAAAATTCATGAACTTTCTGACGGCACGCGAAAAAAAGTTTCTATCTTAATACTATTTCTTATAAATCCTGATTTTTGCATATTGGATGAACCATATACATATCTTGATGAAGAGTCATCACTTGTTTTGAATGAATTGATTTATGATTATCAGAAGCAGGGCAAATCTTTTTTAATTACGGATAATTCATTAGCCTCTAAAAATCTTAATTTTAATGGAGTTGTTGAATTATAAGATTATGGATAGTTTTATTCAGAAAGTTATTTTGATCTTCATGAAAGACTTAAAGACTGAAATAAGAGAGAAGCTCAATGTAGTATATCTTTTTATTTTGTGCCCGACTTTGTCTTTAATAATGTTTATTTTTTTAGGTGAAAAAAGTATGGTCGAATTATTCTTTTTGACTTGTTTAATTGTTGCACTAGTAGCAAATCAAAGAATCTCTCGGCAGGAAATATCTGTAGGGGGTGAATTAATACTTATTTCTGCACCAATTGATTTATCAATTCTATGCTTCAGTAAGATTCTTTTTTTCATATTCATTAATGTTTTTATTAACATTATTGTTTTTATAACATTATTTATGCTCTCGAATAATTTTATTCTTATAGATTTCATCGGCTTTTCTTTTTTATGTCTATTATTCACAATAGGACTATCAAGTATTCTTTGTACATTTTCTTTAATGCTTGAGAGGATTAAGGGTGAGGGCCAGTTTATGTTTATCCTGATCTATCCACTAATTGTTCCTTTTCTTGTATTAAGCTATAATTCAATTAATTTATTGGGCCTGCTTCCTTCTGAAGAATTCTTCTCCTCCTTTGCTTTGCAAGGATTAGCAGCTTTTGATATACTTCTTTTGACTATTTGCCCGATACTTTTTAGTTATTCTATTAGAAGGTGATATATGTTTTTGTTTTTTAGAAAGTATTCTTTCATTTTTTTTGTAATCTTTATGACAGTCTCTCTTTATATGATCTTTCTATATGCTCCAAGAGAAAGGATTATGGGTGACGTCCAAAGGATATTTTATTTCCATATGGGCTATGTCCTTGTATTTACAATTGCCTATATAATGAATTTGATTTATTCAATAAAATTTTTAAAAAATAATAAAAATAGTGACTCAGACTTAGCATATATTAATGCTGAAATTGGGACGTTGTTCACTTTGCTTACTCTAGTTTCTGGAATGATTTGGGCTAAGCCAGTATGGGGGACTTGGTGGACATCGGATCCTCAACTTACTACAACGTTAATTTTATTCATTCTTTATTTTACCTATTTGGTCTTTCATAAATTAGCTGTTAAATCAGGTGTTCCTAGATATTCTTCAGTATTTGCAATAATTGCATTTATTGATTTACCTATTGTATATATTTCAGTAAGAATAATGAGGGGCATATCCCCGGTGGTATTTGGTGGTGATGGTGGAGGGATTTCATCTGAAATGATGGATACTTTGCTTGTCACTTTTGCCGCATTCTTCTTCTTGTACATTTACCTATTAGACATAAGAATAAAGGTAGATAAAATATAATTGGAAGTTAATATAAATAACATGAATTTTATTATTGATTCGTTAGAATATCTCTTTTATTCTCAACTTGCTTTTTGGGGGATTCTTCTAGCTTATCTTTTTTATATTAATCGTAAGATGAATGGTAGAGATTGATGTCGTCCCCAAAGAAAAAAATTAAGATTTTTGTTTGTGTTTTAATATTATTTTTCTCTTTTTTAATATTTAAGGCTGTTGAGTCCTCTTTAGTCTACTATCTAACTGTTACAGAAGCTCTTGAAAGTAAATCGAAAAGTAAGATTAAAAGGCTTAGGGTTTCAGGTATTGTCGAAAAAGGATCAATTAAAAAGAATATCGATGGTTCGATAACATTTAATATTACAGATTTCGAGAAAATTATTCATGTCAGATATAAAGGGGAAATTCCGGATATTTTTAAAGATGAGATTGAAGCTGTTGTTGAAGGGGAGTTGGTTGACAAGACTTTTATCGCAAATAAATTATTTGCTAAATGTCCTACAAAATATGAAGATGAACCAGTTTTGAATGATAAGGTAAGCTTTGCTAAATAATATTGGTGAAACAACACTTTTTATGTCCTTTCTTGTTGGTATTGCTGGACTTGTATCTTTCTTCTTTGGAATACGAAATAAGGATAACAACTTAGTAGCGATTGGAGAGCGGTCAATATCCGCAATTTTTATACTTTTAAGCCTATCAGTGTTAACTTTAATATATCTTTTAGTCTCGAAAGATTATACCAATGCATATGTAGCTAAAAATGTAAGCAATGATTTATCTCTAGTGTATTCAATAGCATCTTTATGGGCGGGTCAGGAAGGATCACTTTTATTATGGGCATGGATTTTATCATTTTATAATTTTACCGTAAGGTCTTCTAAGTCATCTAAAACCTTAATCGTCTCTTCAGAAGGTATTTGCCAATTTATATTAGTTTTTTTTATCTTCTTAATAGTATTTATCGAAAACCCTTTTGAGTCTTTAGATGCTCCTCCTTTAAATGGAAGGGGACTGAATCCCATCTTGCAAAATTTTTATATGGCTATACACCCTCTAACTTTATACGTTGGATACATAGCTCTCACAATACCTTTTGCTTTTGGATTGGGATCGATTCTCTCAAAAGATAAAACAGATGACTGGGTTCTTTATAGTAGAAGGTGGACATATTTTAGTTGGATATTTCTTTCCTTAGGTCTACTGCTTGGTTCAAGATGGGCATATTTAGAGCTAGGATGGGGTGGTTATTGGGCATGGGACCCTGTAGAGAATGTTGCTTTAATGCCATGGTTAGCACTTACCGCTTTTGTTCATTCTTCAATGGCTCAAGAGACAAGGAGTCTACTTCGAAAATGGAATATATCATTGATTTTCATAGCTTTTTTCCTTTCAATCTTTGGAACTTTTATAACTAGAAGCGGTTTAATATCTTCAGTCCATTCTTTTGCGCAATCAAGCATTGGCTCTTATTTTATTATATTCATTCTTTTTATAGTAGTTTTTTCAATTTTTATGTATCAAAAAAATAAAAAATTCATTATATCGGTTGAAGAAATTATTTCATTAGTTTCAAAAGAAAACTTTTTAATTTTTAATAATATTTTTTTTCTAGTTATAACTTTAACTGTTTTTCTAGGTACTGTATTCCCAATTATATCTGAGGCCATTACAGGCGAAAAAGTTCTAGTTGGCCCAACTTTTTATGATTTAGTAAATTTCCCTAATGTCTTACTTTTAATGTCATTAATGTCAATTGCTCCAATAATTCCATGGAAGGATGGAAACTTTAAAGATATATATTCTGTAGTATTTAAACCATTACTTCTTTCAGTGATAGCTACAGTTGTTTTTTCTCTTTATTTTAGTGATATAAAAGTCTTATCTGTTCTTTTCCTTTCTTCCTTTGTCACAGCAATTATTGTGCAAGATTTAATTTTTGATTTCAAAAAGTTAACTAAAGGAAACCTAACTTTTGTGGATATTTTGAATAAAAGACTTAGAAGATACTGTGCTTTTATTATTCATTTTGGAATTATTATTCTTATTATAGGAATAACATTATCCTCCTCATATGGAACTAAATCAGACTTTATTCTAACTAAGGGAGATAGCGTTGTTGTTAGTAATTATAAGATAAAACTTATTAATACATATAAAAAAGAAAATGAAGCAAAGAGTATACTTGGCGCAAAGCTTTTATTGCGAGATAAAAACAAAGAATTTTTACTTTTTCCGGAACAAAATCTTTATAAATATGAAGGAAATAGAGAAATTAACAAAGAAACAGAAGTTGCAATCTATAATACAATCAAAAAAGACTATTACATTATTCTTATTGATGAGCTGGAAGGAGGCAGATTTAATTTTAAAATTTATGTTAACCCATGGGTCTCTCTCCTTTGGATTGGAAGTTTGATTTCAATACTTGGCGGAATAGTTATTATATTAAGAAGGAGGGTTTAATGCTTGAAATTTTATCAACCGTTTTTATATCGATCTTATCCTTAGTATACGTATTCTATCCTCTTATAGATGATTCTTTAGTGAAAAAAGAAGTAGATTGGGATAATTAAAATATGAGATTTATTATTTTTTTGGTATTTCTTTTCCTACCTTTTTTTTCTGAATCAAAAGACGATGATATTTTATCCTTAGAACAACTTTATATTCAAAAAAAATGTATAACTTGCCATGTTGTTGGAAGAGGGAGATTCGTTGGCCCTGACCTTTATAATGTCTTTGATAAATATACAGAAAGTGAAATTGCTCAATGGATTAAAAATCCCCAAGAGATTTATAAGAAAAAAAATAAAATGCCAATTAACGATGGTTACCCACCTATGCCATATATGAATGTAAATAACGACGAAGCTAAAAAACTAATTAAATATATTAAGTTAACTCGGAAGTCAGTTAAAAAAGGTACGAAAGTAAGTATTAAAGGGAATATTTTAAATTTTACTAGAAATGAACCATTAAATAATCAAAAGGTGGAATTAGAATCTGTTATGGCAGATAAAGTAACAAGCAAGGATGAAATAGTTACTAATCAGGGTGAGTTTATTTTTAAGAAACTCCTAGGAAATATAGCTTACAGAATTAAGATCTTTTATGATGGAATTGAATACTCAACAGATAAATTTTATTTTTTACCTCGGGAGAATGAAAAAAACGTAGAACTCACTGTTTACGAGTCCACACAAGATAAAAAAAATATTAGCATTAAGTCATCACATTTCATAATCAGCTATGATGAGGATGCGAATTCAATTGTCTTTGCGGAGATTGTTAATATCGAAAATAAGTCAAGGAGTATATTCGTTGGTCAAAATGATTTTAGTGAGAAAGTTCGTAAAATAAATTCTTATCCATTATTTCCTAAAATAACAAACTTAGGATTCCCTCATAGAAGTAGGGATACTTTTATAATTTCTGAAGATAGTGTCACAGATACTTTGCCTATGCCCCCTGGTAACAGAAGAGTAGTTTTTACATATGTTAAAAATCTTAATTTATTTTCAACTAAGTTATCACGTGTGTTTTTAAACGATATTGATAGCTTGACTCTTATTGTTCCTGAAAATAAGCTTTCTATGGAAATAAATGGATTAAATTATACAAAGAAGAAATCTGAAATTGCTGATTTGCCAAATGAGGAATATACAACATATTCATTAGTAAATATAAAGAAAGGTGATCAGATAGAATTAGTTTTTAAAAAATATGATATTTTTCAAAATCCTAAGGTAATTACATTTACAATATTTGTTATATTTATATTTGGAATATTTTTGTATAAAAGATCAAAAAAATTTAGCTGAATTTTTATATTTTATTATCTTAGACTTATATTGTTAAAGAGAAATTTTTTATAAACCATCTAAAACTTAAATAATAAGTTGTAAATGCATGATCTAACAGTCCTCTTATTTCTTTTGCTGTTAGATTTTGATGATTAAATACTAGCCTCCATTGGTTAAAGTCCTCAAATTTCTTGGATGTAATTTTCTCCTTAAAGTTTATGTAGACTGGGGTTCCAGGGTAGGGTGTAAAAACACTAAAAACTGCGATATAGGTATTTAATTCTTTTGCATATTTAATTGTTCTAAGACAGCTTTCTTTTGTATCAGTTTCAAATCCTAATATATACATTCCGATAACCTTAATTCCAAAAGATCTAATCATCTCAATTTTTTCTTTTTCTTTAGATTTCTTAAGGCTGAATCTTTTTGCATTTTTAATAACATCATCATTAACGGATTCAATACCTACACGAATTATAAATACACCAGCTTTTTTTAATAATTTTATAAGGTCATAATCTAAATTATTTAAATGTGTTTCAATGGTAAATTTTAAGTCTAATTTTTCATTGATAATCATTTTTGCTAAATTTATTGTTCTTTCTCTATCAATAGAAAAAACTGGATCACGAAAAACAAACTCTTTGATACCGTATTCATTACTCCAATATTTTAATTCTTCAACAATTGCTTGTGATGATCGGGATCTGGGAACTCTTCCTTGCGCTAATGGGTAAGTGCAATAATTAAAACATGAATATGGGCATCCACGCTCTGACATAATAGGGATACAAGTTTTTTTAGTTAACCCCCCACTAAATAAAAGTCGATCTAATACAATGTCCCAGCATGGCATAGGGAGATTGTCAATATTTTGATTATCTTTTAATACTGAATTAAATGATTGCTCATTTTTATTTTCTAAGATTTTAGATAATTTATTTCTTAAAAAATAAAATTCTGGTTCACCAAATATTACTTTGACTCCTAGATCTAAATAATTTTTTGGGGTATTAGTAACAAAAGATCCTACAACAATGATTTTGCTTTTGTTTTTAATTCTTTTGATCTCGTTTAATTCAGATTCATGACATACTATTGAGCTAGACATAATAATGCAATCGTACTTATCTTCATTTTCAATATTATTTAAATAATGTATTTCATGGCCTTGATTTCTTAAGACTGAACCAATATACATGAGGTATATTGGGGGCCAAAAATTTGTTTTTTTTGCTATCTTACTGAGAATTTTTGGAAATAGTGCATCCCCGTAATCATTTGCTGTTCCATATGAGCCATTTGTATCTTTGCAAATCCTATATTTTGCATTTGGAATATAAACATCTAATAGAAGTACCCTCATTATGCTATAATACTTATAGTTGTAGTAATTTTGCAACATTAACAGTTTGAAAACATTAGGATTTTATTTGAATTCTTTAAAATATACACTTTTTGGGTTATTTTAGGATTATATTGGAGAAAAAGTTATTTCATTCATTCCTCTAATTTTAAACCTTTTAATTACTACAGCTACTATCTATCTCGTTAGAATTGTAACGCCGATATTTAAGCTTAATGAGATAATAATCCTTCCTGATTATGTCATATCTTGCATTGTTTTTATCTTATCTTCATTTTTAATTAACTTCATTTTTTATAAAAAAAAATTATTGAAACTAGATAATCAATTATCTACGAAATATCTTCAATGGTTTTTTATTGTATTTCTATTATATTTTTCTTTTTTTATTGTCAGCTGGGAATCTTATACAGTAATTGGATCGAGAAAGTTGCTTCTAACAAATCCTTTTGTATGGTTGTTAGCCTTTTTATTTTTATATTTTGTTTTCTTTTATGAGATTTTGAAACAAAATATGAAGGTCAAGTTATCTCGGTACATTAAAATCTTAATTATATTATCCGTTTTGTATATTGGATACCATGTTCCATTTAATGAACTACATGGATATAATGAAAATGCCCAAAATTTTCAAAACGTTTTACATGCTATTGTTCAAGTTTATTTAGGAAAGGTTATATACTATGACATTATATCTCAATATGGTGGTTTTCCTTTTTTTCTAAAGCCAATTTTATTATTAACGGGCGTTAGTGTTTTGTCTGTTTCAGCTATATTTGGTTTTATATTGGCGACTGTTTTTTTAATTTGGGCCTTTATCTTATCCAAAGTTATTGAAAATAAAGCATTAGTTTTAGTAGGCTTCTTTGGTTACGTTTATATACATTTATATTCAACTGGTTTATGGCCATATCAGCTTACGTTTTTCTATTATCCAATTAGAATTTTGTTTCCTTCATTAATGATATTGGCTGCTTTTTTTTATTTTAAAAATCCAAATAATAAAAATTTTTTAGTGACAGTTTTCATTTTGTCACTTGGAATAATATGGAATGTTGATGTAGGCATAGTTTGTTTTTTAGCTTTCGCTTTTGTGACTGCTTTTGATAAATTTTGTAATCAAGATTCTTTATTAAGAAGATTAAAATCTTTTATATATAGAATTTTAAAATGTTTTATAGTTCCTATTCTTTTATTATTCTTTGTTAGCTTATATTATAAGCTAAGTCTTGGTTCATGGGCAGACTATACAATGCAATTCGCTGTTCATGAGTATTATATAAAAGGAAGGACAACCTTGGGTATGTCACGTTTATCTTTGGATGGGACATGGATTTATATTTTTCTTACATATTTATTTTCACTTAATTATTCAATGTATTATATGTTTAGAAGAAATGACTATATAGATAAAATTATTCTTCTTCTGACAATTTTTGGAATCGGTTCATTTAGCTATCATGCGTATACATATGTACCTCAAGTTGCTGCTAGGGTTTCTTATCCTGCACTAATAATTATAATTATATTTCTTGATAGAGAGTTAAGAAAAGATAATCTAAAAATATTTAGCAAGATTAAAACTCTCAATTATTTTAATAATCCAAATAAGTTTATAACTTTCTCTTTAATATGTTTTTTTTCATTTTGTACTTCTTTATTTGTTATGGAATATAAAGTTGATTTTAATTCTGAGCATATAAAAATTCATGAGTTTTATTTGAAAGATTTAAGAAATTCAAAAAGGTTATGGCATGCACCAGGGCCAAATGGAATCAGATCAACTAAAATAATAAGAATGTCAGATTATTTTGCTAACGAAGATTTGATTCCAAGGTGGAAAGACCGATATATCAAAGTAAAAAGATTAATAAGCAAATACGAAATAGAAAAAAATGAAAAAGTAATAATTTTTTCAACTTGGGACGCATATATTTACATGAAGCTTCAAATGAAATCGCCTTTGTCTATACCTAACTCCTATCATATTATGCAAGCCAATCAGGGGCAATATGTTCTAGACCATATAAAAAATAAAAAAGCAGATTGGATTTTTTTTGATAAAGATCCTTTTTTACTTCATGCAAAATACTCCTACTGGACAAAAGAGATTCCTGAAATATTATCACAGTCCTATAATCAAGTTGAAATTATTCCTTTGATGGATAATTATCATGATGGATGGAGACAAACTAATTTAATTTTATATAAAAAAATAGATTAACTTTTTATGAACTACATATTAATTTCGTAATACCAATACTCAATATTAGCGCAGTACTCGATCTTAACACTGTGCTTCCTAAAGATAAATCAAGAAATCCATTATCATTTGCTAATTTTATTTCATTATTTGTAAAACCTCCTTCTGGCCCAACTATTATTGAGATATTTTTCTGAGGTTTAAAGAGTTTTTTGGTTATCTTATTCTTGCTATTTTCATAAAATATTATCTTTAGCCCTGAATTATTATTGGCAAATATATCTTCATAGGGAATAGGGTTGTCTATTCTCATAATATCGCTTCTTCCACATTGTTTTGTAGCTGTCTCAATTATTTTAATCCACCTTTCTTTTACTTCGTTTGATCTCTTAATAGTCCTAGCTGATATAATTGGGATAAATTCTTTTACTCCAAGCTCAACAGATTTTTCTATTATTTCTTCAATTACTTTACCCTTTGGAATAGATTGATATATTGTTATATCAGGTTCATTATTTTCTTTTTTAGGTCGAAGATATTGAACCTGAATTATCATGTAGTTTTTTTTGATATCTGTAATCTTAGAAAAGAATTCATTTTCTTCAGCATCAAAAATTAAAATATTATCACCAATCTTATTTTTTAACACTACAATGCAGTGATGAAAATTTTTACCATCAATCTTTATTTCTTCGTCTTCTTTAATTGTTTTATCTATGAAAAATCTATTCATTTTTTATTATTTCTTACTATCTCATTTAAAAGATTATCAATAGTGAACTTTTTACATATTATGTCTGGCTTGACTCCATAGGTTCTGAGTCTTTTTCCTGTAATTGGACCTATAGTTACAAATTTTGTTTTTTTATTCAATTTTATCTTTTTAGGTGTAATGTACTTGAAGAAGTTGTCAACTGTTGAGGAGCTTGTAAAAGTTATATAATCAATATTTACTTGATTAATTTTATTTAAAACGTCATCTTTATTTTGCTTTGAAGGCATAATTGTGTCATAAATTTTAACCTCTTTTATGTAGTTTCCAGTTTTTCTTAGGCCTTTTATTAGAGCATCTCTTGCCTTAGAGGCTCTAGGGATAAATATTTTAGACTTGTTAATGTTTAATTTTTTAAAAGAGTCTAAGAGGCCCTCTGCTGTAAAAACTTTCGGAATTAAATCAACTTTTAAATTTAATTTTTCAACAGCTCTTGCCGTCTCTGAGCCTATTGTTGCAATTTTTAAGTTACTGAGTTTTCTAATGTCTTTATGTATTTTTAAAAATTCCTTAAAGAATATCTCAACACCGTTCACACTTGTGAAAATAAGCCATTCATAAGTGTTCACATCTTTTAAATTTGGTTTAATAAAATTAGATGCTTTCGGTTTTATCTCAATTGTCGGAATTTCTATTGGATTTCCACCTAGTCCCATTATTTTTTTTGACAATGTACTAGAATTCTTTCTTGCTCTTGTAACTATAATATTTTTACCAAATAATGGTCTTTTCTCAAACCAATTTAACTTTGTTCTAATTCTGCATATATCGCCTATTATTATTATGGAAGGCGATTTAATGTTATTTTTTTTAATTTCATCATGAATATTAATTAAATTACCAGTCACAGTTTTCTGCTTAGAATAAGTACCCCAATTAATGGCTGCGATTCTGGTTTTTGCTGACATTCCATTAGCAATCAAATTAGCAAGATTTTTCTTTAAATTTTTTGTCCCCATTAAAAAGACTATAGATTTCATTTTTGCTAATGAGCTCCAATCTATAGAACTTTGATTTTTTTCAGGATCCTCATGACCGGTTACGATTGAAAGAGTACTTGTCATATCCCTATGAGTTACTGGAATCCCGGCATATGCAGGTACAGCTATTGCTGATGTTATGCCAGGCACTATCTCAAAATTTATTTTATTTTTTTTTAGTTCTTCTGCTTCCTCAGCACCTCTACCAAATAAAAAGGGATCACCACCTTTTAATCTTACAATTTTTTTATAACCCTTTTTTGCAAGAGACACGAGTTTTTTATTTATATTTTCTTGTGTAAGCGCTTTAAATCCTAATCTTTTGCCTGCATTTATTATCTTGCAATCTCTTTTTGCTTGTGACAGAAAAAAAGGATTACTTAGGTAGTCATAAATAATTACATCGGCGTCTTTAATTAACTCTAACCCTTTAACTGTTATGAGATCTGGATCGCCAGGGCCAGCACCTACAAGATATACACAAGACTTCATAGATAAAAAGAAAACCAAAATCAGATAAAAAGTCAATCTCTTTATATCAGTTACAATATTTATGTGAATAAAGATTTTAAGATAGAGACTAAATTTAGACCAAATGGTGATCAGCCAGAAGCAATTTTAAAACTTGCTAAGAACCTAAATGATGGAGTAAAAGAACAAACTTTATTGGGCGTTACTGGGAGTGGGAAAACTTTTACTATTGCAAATGTAATTGAGAAAGTTAACAGACCCACTGTTATTATGGCCCATAACAAAACTTTAGCTGCACAACTTTATGAAGAATTTAGGGAAATCTTTCCAAATAACGCTGTCCATTATTTTGTAAGTTATTACGATTATTACCAGCCTGAAGCCTACATTCCCTCATCAAATACATATATCGCTAAGGATTCTCAGATTAATGACCATATTGACCAGCTCAGACATGCTTCTACAAGTGCACTCTTTAATAGAAGGGATGTCATAATTGTATCCAGTGTTTCGTGTATATACGGTATAGGTTCACCAAAAGACTATTTTAATATGACGGTCGAACTAAAGGTAGGTACTACGATAAATAGAGAATCTTTGCTTGAAGAGTTGATAAAAATTCAATACACCCGATCAAGATTTGAATTAGCTCGGGGTTCTTTTAGGGCTATTGGAAATAATGTTGACATTATCCCTTCAAATTATGAAGATAAAGCTGTTAAAGTTCAATTTAATGATGATTCTATAGCCGCTCTATATGAAATAGATCCTTTGAGTGGAGAGATAATTCAAGATATAGATCGAGTTGTTATATTTCCAAGTACTCATTATGTAGTAGAAAAAATGACAACAGAAAAAGCAATTCGCTCCATCGAATTAGAGCTTAAAGATCAGGTAAAATTTTTCAAAAAGAATGGACAGTTAGATGAAATGAAAAGAATTCAAGAAAGAACAGCTAAAGACTTAGAGTTGATGGAGATAATGGGTTTTTGTCCAGGAATTGAAAATTATTCAAGACATCTTGATCAAAGGGTAAAAGGCGAGCCACCTTTCACTCTTATTGACTATTTCCCTGATGATTTTCTTCTTGTAATAGATGAGAGCCATCAAACAATACCACAGATTAGAGGTATGTATGCTGGTGATAGAAGTAGAAAGCAAACTTTAGTTGACCATGGATTTAGGCTGCCTTCAGCATTAGATAACAGGCCTCTTAATTTAGAAGAGTTTGAAAAGAAGATTAACCAAATTATTTATGTTTCTGCTACACCATCTGATTATGAAAAGAAAAAGAGTGGACGTCAGATAGTAGAGCAAATAATAAGACCAACAGGATTAATTGACCCAGTTCTTGAGGTTAGGCCAGCAAAGAATCAAATTGATAATTTACTCAAAGAAATTAATAAAAATGTGGAAAATAGTGAGAAAGTTCTCGTTACTACATTGACAAAAAAAATGGCTGAAGAGATTACTTCCTATTTTAAAGGGCTTGGTGTCAGGGTTGAATATATGCATTCAGATATAAAAACTTTAGAAAGAGTAGAAATCCTAAAAAGATTAAGAAATGACGAATTCGATGTTTTGGTTGGAATTAATTTATTGAGAGAAGGCTTAGATCTTCCCGAGGTTTCACTTGTGGCAATTTTAGATTCTGATAAAGAGGGATACTTAAGGTCTGAAACATCATTGATTCAAACATTTGGAAGAGCTGCAAGGAATATCAATGGAAGAGTAATTATGTATGCAGATGAAATTACTAAATCTATGCAAACTGCAATTAAAGAATCAAATAGAAGAAGAAATATTCAATCAGATTTCAATAGGGAAAATAATGTTAGTCCTAAATCTATTATCAAGAAAAAAGATTCAAGCATATCCTCTATTTATAATATTGAATATAATCAAGAAATACTTAACTTAGATTTTAATATCCCTCCACACAAAATTCCAAAAGAAATTGAGAAATTACGAGGCGAAATGAAAATATTATCGGATGAGTTAAAATTTGAAGAAGCTGGTAGAATCAGAGATAAAATTAAAAAACTAAGAAAAATTGAGCTTGCATATATCGAAGAGATTGCATAGTCCCTCTTAAATGGTATCATTTTATAAGTATTTTGAAGCGGGCTAGTCCCGCTTCTTTTATTTGAAGGTATTTATTTGGAGAAAGTTAATTTAAATAAGATTACTTCTTTTGTTCAAACTATATGTTCGAATAGTGGTTTTGAATTGGTTGATATTGAGCACTCAAATCCCAGTAATTCCTTAAAACTTGTTATTTTTATTGACAAGAACGGAGGGGTTAGTTTGGATGATTGTGTTGATTTCAATCAAATGATTAATGATAGTGGAGAGCTAGATAATTTAATAAATTCTAGCTATACGCTCGAAGTTTCTTCGCCAGGACCTAAAAGGCCTTTGAAAATTCTATCTGACTATGTCAGGTTCAAGGGAAAGAAAGCAAAGATTAAGTTGATTAGTCTAGACAAAGAGAGTTCGAAGAAAGTTTTCGTTGGAATTATTGAAGACGTTATTGAGAGTAAAATAATAATAAATGATAGTGGAAAAATGTTTCATATAAATTTTGATAATATTTTAAAAGCTAACTTAAGTTTGTAGAGGAAAATAATGAATGAAGAATTAGCCAGAGTAATTGAATCAGTTTCTAAAGATAAAGGAATTGAAAAAGAAATAATATTGGAAGCAGTTAATGAGTCTGTTGTTTCAGCGGCACATAAATTGCTTAAGACTGATCCAAGATATAAAGATTTAGAATGTCAATTTAATGAATATAATGATATTGAATTATTTGAATTTAAAAAAGTAGTTGATGATCTTTTCGATGAAGACATGGAAATTTCTATAGAGGAAGCAAGAAAACTTGATCCAGAAATTCAAATTGGTGAAGAGATAGGAATTAAGCTCGATCCAAGCTATACGAGAATTGCGATTCAAAATGCTAGACAAAAAATCATTCAAAAATTAAAAGAAGCTGAGGCTAAAGTTATTTATGAAGAATTTAAATCACGCCAAGGTGAGCTTGTTAATGGAATAGTTAGAAGGATTTCCAAAGGAACAATTATTGTTGATATTGGTAGAACAGAGGCGATTATTCCATACGAAGAACAGGTTCCTAGAGAATATTTTCAGCCAAAAGATAGGTTGAGAGCCGTTTTATTAAATATTGAAGAAGATAAGAGAGGAACAAAATTAATTATATCTAGAGCTCATAAAGATTTTGTTGAGTCGCTATTCAAAGCAGAGGTTCCTGAAATTGGTGAGGGTATAGTTCAAATAATGGGTATTTCAAGAGATCCAGGTGGTAGAACTAAAATTGCGGTATCTTCAACAGACCAAGACATAGATCCAGTTGGAGCATGTGTTGGGATGAGAGGATCAAGAGTTCAAAATATTATTCAAGAGCTTAAGGGAGAAAAGATAGACATAGTACCATGGTCAGTAGATGTAGCTCGGTATGCATGTAATTCATTGTCCCCCGCTAGAGTTAACAAGGTTATAATGGATGATGTTTCTAAGGCAATGGAGGTTATAGTTGACGAGGATCAATTTTCACTAACAATTGGCAGAAAAGGTCAAAATGTTAGATTAGCTTCTGATTTATTAGGTTGGGATATAACTATCAAGACCGATGTACAACTGAGAGAAGAGCAGCAAAACGTAGTAAAATTACTATTAACTCTCCCAAAAGTGTCAGAAGTAAATGCAAACCTTTTATTCGCAGGTGGTTTTCATACTTTAGAGGATGTTGCTTTTGGTGAGATCGAGGCAATACAGAAATCTTCTGGTATCACAGATACTGAAGATGTAGAAAGAATACAGATTGCTGCAAAAACTGCTTTACAGGAAAAACTTAGAAATGCACCAGTTGAAGAATTAGAAAGTATTGATGAGGAAGATAAAATTACTGAAGAGGATAAAATTGCCGAGGAAGATAAAACATAGTCAATGAAGAAAGTTAAAACAAAAGTTAAAGATTTAGCGTTAGAGATTTCTGTAGAAATTAAAGATATTTTATCTAAATGCAAAGAACTTTCTATTATCGCTAGAAGCGCATCTAGTACAATTAAAGATGAGGATGTTGAACGAATCAAAGGTTCTTTTTCAAAATCAAAAATCAAAACAGAAAAATCAGATAGAGATATAGTAAAGCGTGCTGGTGGAAAGGTAACGATACGAAGAAAGAAAATGAAACCTAAGGAAGAACCTAAGGAAGAAGAGAATAAAATCAAAAATGAATCTGAAAAGATAGATGAAACAGAAATAGAAAAAGGATTAGAGAATCAAGATTCAGTTATCGAGTCTGCAGATGTAAATGATACATCTCCAGAAGTGCAGAAAGAGCTAAAAGTAGATGCAGTGACTTTAGATGACAAGTCTTCAACTGAAGACGAAGCAGTTGTACCAGATATAGAAAAATCAACATCTACTCCAAATCAAAATTTCAATCAACCAAAAAAGAAAGATTTAGAACAAAAACCAAAGAAAAAGTCAAAAATTAAAGTTTCAAAAGAAGTCATAATAGATGATGAAGCTATGGACGCATTGAAGAGTGCTGTTAAAGCAAAGCTACCAGGTACAAGAAAAGAGTTTTTGGTTTCAAATAATTTTCCAAAAAAAGCAAAGAATCAAAAAGATTCTCAACAAGATGAATCTTTGAATGGTGGCTCTAATGAGGGTGATTCAGAAGTTAAGAAGAAGGTAAATAAAATAAAAATTCAAGAAAAGATTCTGGTTACACTCCTTGCATCAAAGTTAAAAGTCAAAATAAATGAAGTTATCAAGAAAGCTTCTTTACTTGGTTTAAATGTAACCTTTAAAGATGAGATTGACTCAGATGAAGCTACCATTATAGCTTCCGAATTTAATTATGATGTCGAAGTTGATTCATATAATGAAAAAACTGTTTTAAGTGAGGGGATTTCAAGAAAGGATTCGGATATTAAATTGAGACCTCCAATAATTACAGTTATGGGCCATGTTGATCATGGGAAAACATCATTGTTAGATTATATTAGAAAGTCAAAAGTCGCAGATAAAGAATATGGAGGCATAACACAATCGATTGGAGCATATAGTGTTAAATTTAATAAAAATGAATTAGTATTTATAGATACTCCAGGACATGCTGCTTTTTCTTCAATGCGTTCTAGAGGCGCTAGTCTGACAGATATAGTTATATTAGTTGTTGCTGCTGACGATGGAGTTATGCCTCAAACTGTTGAGGCTATAAACCATGCAAAGTCGGCTGATGTGCCAATAATTGTAGCTATAAATAAGATTGATAAGGCGGACTCTAATATTGATAATATTAAAACTAAATTATCAGAACATGGTCTTACACCCGAAGATTGGGGTGGAGAAACAACTTTTGTCCCTGTATCAGCTTTAAATGGACAAGGTATTGATGAATTATTAGAGCTAATAAGTCTGCAAGCTGAAGTGATGGAGTTGAAAGCGAATGCCGAGGTATTTTCTTCTGGTTACGTACTAGAATCATTCTTAGATAAGGGAAGAGGAGTTGTTGCAACAATTATTCCCAAAGAAGGAAAGATTAAGAAAGGGGATACGATTCTTTGTGGAACAAGCTCTGGTAAAATAAGAGCTTTGATTAGTGATAGCGGAGAACAACTTAAAGAATCAGGACCTTCTATTCCGGTTGAAATATTAGGTTTAAATTCTGTTCCTGATGCTGGCCTGCAATATAATATTGTAAAAAACGAAAAAATTGCTAAAGAGATTATCAAGAACAGGTTGGATACAATCGTAGAAGAGGAAACTTTTGCTAAACATACAGTTGACTTAGATTTTATTAATTCTGATTTAGAACTGAATACAATTAAGGAATTGCCAATAATTATTAAGGCAGATACTCAAGGCTCATTAGACGCATTAGTCTCAGCTTTATTTAATTTCGAATCTTCGAAATGTAAACCTAAATTGGTTCATAGTGCTGTTGGAAACATTAACGAGTCAGATTTTACTCTCGCTGAATCAACAGGCTCATTAATTTTGGGTTTTTCAACCTCGATAGAGTCAAAAGTAAAAACGCTCTTAGATAAATCCTCGGTGAGATGCGAAGTCTTTAAAATAATATATGAAATATTGGATCGTATTAAAGAGTTATTAGAAGGACTATTGGATCCAATTTTAGAAGAAAAAGTACTTGGTCACGCAGAGATAAAAGAGATATTTAATCTTACAAAGCAAGGAAGGGTTGCTGGCTGTATGATTACAGATGGAAAGGCAGTTAGGGGCTCTAATATGAGAGTAACAAGGGAGGGGGAATTAGTTCTCGAAACAGAAATAAATTCTCTTAAAAGATTTAAGGATGATGTTAAAGAAGTGGCAAATGGCTTTGAATGTGGAATAGGCTTTGAAAATGATCATAATATCAAAGAAGGTGATATTATCGAAATTTTTACTTATGATAAAATAACTCAAAAGATAGATTTCTAAATGAATAATAGTAGCTTTGCAGAACTAAAATCAATAATTGAGAGCAAGAAGAAAGTTTTAGTAGTTAGTCATTATAATCCTGATGGTGACGCGATTGGATCTTCGTTTGCCTTTGCAAATTTTTTAAATTTATTTGGTATAGAGGCACATGTATATAATTTGGATAAAGTTCCCAATTATCTAGATTTTCTCAAAACATTAAATTTTCATAATTCAATTAAAACAATTCCCAACGACATAGACTTATATGTGATTGTTGACTTTAATGATTTAGAAAGAAGTGGAAATGAGATGATGAATTATCTAGAACGTAAAATTAAGGAAAAAAAGCCATTAATATTAATTGATCATCATGAGAATAATAAGGTTAACTATGGGCATAGATTTATTGATACTTCAGCATCTTCAACGGGAGTTCTTATATATAAATTATTAGCAGAATTTGATCAAGAAATTAATTCTGAAATCTCAACAGCCTTACTTACAACAATAATTACCGATACGTCTTCATATAAAAATTCCAATGTTAATACAGATTCTTTTTATATTTCAGCTGAGCTTATTAAATCTAAGGCTGATATAGGGCTCATTAACAGGAATATATATAAACTAGGCAATATCAATGCATTGCAACTTAGAAATAAAATCCATGGAACCCTTCATTTTATAGAAGAGCATAAATTGGCAATTTGCTATTCTTTAAATGATTTCTATAATCAAACTAGAACTACAAAGGAAGATTCTGAAGGTATAGCAAATGGTTTAATCTTTTACAATAATGTTGAAGTAGGTGTATTTATTCGTGAGATTAAAGAAAATAGTTGGAAAGTAAGCATGAGGACAAATAATTATATTAATCTATCAAAGTTTGCTCAAGTATTCGGTGGTGGCGGTCATAAAAATGCTTCAGGATTTACATATACTGGAAAGCTTGAGAATTTAATTGAGAAATTAATAGAAAATATGAAAAATGAATCAGATAATTGTAGTTGATAAGCCATATGGACTTACTTCGTCCTACGTAGTAAAAAAATTAAAAAAACTATTTGGCGCAAAAAAGGCAGGACATTCTGGAACTTTGGACCCATTAGCTACAGGAGTTCTTGTTGTTTACTTTGATGATATGACAAAGCTGATACCTTATGTTGATGAGAATATAAAAAACTACCAAGTTAAGATCTTGCTAGGGTTAGAAACTGATACTTTAGATATATCTGGAAAAATAACAAATCTATCAAAAATTAAAGATTATTCAATTGCCGACTTTAATAAAACTATTTCTAATTTTATTGGTGAATACATTTATTCTCCACCTATATATTCTGCTATTAAGGTTAAAGGCATCCCTTCTTATACATATGCAAGAGATGGAGTAGATGTTGAACTACCTGTAAAGAAATCCATTATAGAAAAGATCAAAATCATTGAATCTGGTTTGTCGACTTTAAATTTAAAAGTTACATCTTCTAAGGGAACCTATATAAGAGCATTGGCGAGAGATATTGGGCTTTCACTGGGTTCTTATGGAACTGTATCAAAATTACGCAGGCTTAGTACTGGGAAGTTTAATATAAATGAGGCAAACAATTATAATTCATTAATTAAAGGAGATAGGCCAACTTTCATTAATTTAAAAAATATTTTTTTATCGGTTCAAATAGATAGTAAAATTTATAGCAAACTATTAAATGAAAAAAATTATAAGAAAGTAGATTTAACAGTTTTTTTGGAAGATTTTCCAAATTCAGAGAGGATTTTATTGTTTAAAGATGATGATCCAATCTTAATTGCCGTAAATAAATTCAATGATGTATCGAGCTATATATCGTCAGAAATAAAGTTTTTTAGTAAAAAAAATTAAACTTACTTGATTTTCTTTAATTATTCATTAATTATTAAGCTATTAAAAATTAAAGAGGTTGTTTTGGGAATTAGTAAACAAGAGATAATATCTGAATTTGGTAAAGATTCTAAGGATACAGGTTCAACAGCGGTACAAATTTCTATACTAACTAAAAGAATTGAAGTACTTACAAAACACATACAAGGCATGAAAAAAGATGTCTCGTCAAGAAGAGGGCTTTTATTGCTTATTGATAAAAGACGAAAGCTCCTTAAATATATTAAAAATAAAAATAACACCCAATACTTGGATTTATTAAATAAACTAGGTTTAAGAAAATAGCATTTCATGTCAAATTACAAAAAAATATCTGAAAATATACAAGGTAAAGATTTTACTTTTGAAACAGGAAAACTTGCAAAGCAAGCAGATGGTGCAGTTTTTGCTCAAATAGGTGATACACAGGTTCTTGCTACGGTTGTAAGTTCACATGAAGCAGTAGAGGGAGACTTTTTACCTTTAACTGTTAATTATCAAGAAAAAGCTTTTGCTGCGGGTAAAATACCAGGTGGTTTTTTTAAGCGTGAGGGCAGACCTACAGAATCTGAAACATTAATTTCAAGATTGATAGATAGGCCGTTAAGACCGATGTTTCATAAGGATTATAATTTTCCTACACAGGTTATAATTTCTGTTTATTCTGCAGATGATTTAAATCCCCCTGATGTTTTAGCTTTAACTGCTGCTTCAGCTGCTCTAACAGTCTCTGATATTCCATGGGATGACCCAATTGCTGCAGTTAGAATTGTCAGAGTTGAAGGTCAATTGATTTGTAACCCGACATATGCTGAGATAGAAAATGCGGATTTAAATTTTATAGTTGCAGGAAGTTCAGATGCAATATTAATGGTAGAAGGCGGAGCTAATGTAGTTCCTGAACAAGATATAATAGATGCGCTTATGTTTGGACATGAGCAAATCAAAAAATTAATAGAATTCCAAAAACAGCTTATTCCTGATAATCAAACAAAAAGAGAAGTTATTGAGAAGGAAGTTAACACGGAATTGGCAAGTAATTTAAATAGTATTGTCTTGGAAGATATAAAAAATGCTGCAAAGATAAAATCCAAACAGGATCGTAGCAATAAATTTGGAGAGATTTATTCTTCTGCAATAACTACGCTTGGAGATGATTCAGGGTTTGAAGAAAAAGAAGTTAAGAGTATTTTTGATAAAATTAGAAAGGATTCAATTAGGGGAATGATGATAAGCGAGAAAACTCGTATCGATGGAAGAGGATTTGAAGATATAAGGAATATTTCTTCAGAAATTAATCTTCTACCAAGGGCTCATGGCTCAGCAGTTTTTACTCGTGGTGAAACACAGGCTCTAGTTGCAGTTACATTAGGAAGTAAAGAAGATCAACAAAGAGTTGACTCACTGATTGGTGAGGAGAAAAAACCATTTATGCTTCACTATAACTTCCCACCTTTTAGTGTCGGTGAAGTTTCAATGAGACTTGGAACCGGTAGAAGAGAAATAGGACATGGAGAATTAGCTAAGAGGGCAGTTCAAGCAATATTGCCTGATGTAGAAGATTTTCCTTATACAATCAGAATTGTTTCTGATATTTTAGAGTCTAATGGTTCGTCGTCAATGGCCACTGTTTGCGGCTCATCTCTATCTTTAATGGATGCAGGTGTTCCTGTTAAAGCGCCAGTAGCTGGTATCGCTATGGGTTTAATTAAAGAAGGAGATGAATATATAATTCTCTCAGATATTTTAGGTGATGAAGATCATTTAGGTGATATGGATTTTAAAGTTTGTGGAACCTCAGAGGGTATTACTGCCTTACAGATGGATATAAAAATTAAAGGTATAAGCGAAGGCATAATGAAAGAGGCCCTTGAGCAAGCAAAGATGGGAAGAAATCATATACTTTCAGAGATGTCACAAACAATCTCTACTCAAAAAGATAATATTTCCTCTTTCGCACCAAGAATTACTACAATCATGGTAGACCCTGCAAAAATTAAAGATATTATTGGCTCTGGTGGTAAGAATATAAGAAAGTTAATTGAAGATAATAATGTAAAGATTGATGTTGATGATACTGGTAGAGTTAACGTAATAGCAGTAAATGAAGACGATGCTAAGGGTGCACTTAAAGATATCAACTATATAGTAAGAGATATAGACGTGGGCGAGTATTATATTGGAACAGTAAAAAGAGTGTTAGACTTCGGAGCTATTGTTGGATTAAGCCCTACTATGGATGGACTAATTCATGTTTCTGAACTTGCAAAAGAAAGAGTAGCTAAGGTGACTGATATTCTTAATGAAGGGGACGAGGTCTTAGTTAAGTGTTTAGAAAAGGGAAGAGATGGAAAGATTAGGTTGAGTAGAAAAGAGGCTCTCGATCAAGACATTGAAAATTTCAGAGAATAATAAGAAAAAATTAATAGTTCTTACTGGTCCTACTTGCAGTGGAAAATCATCAATAGCACTAAATTTATCTGATTTAATCCCAATAGAAATAATTTCCGCAGATTCAATGCTAGTCTATAAAGATTTTAATATTGGTTCAGCGAAACCTTCGGATCAAACTCTTTCATCAACAAAACATCATCTTATTGATATAATAAATCCAAACGAGGACTTTGATGCATGGAAATATATGGAAATGGGAAGAGAAATAATAGATGTTTCTAAATCAAAAAATTTTTTAGTAGTTGGAGGAACACAGCTATATATTAAATCTTTAATAGAGGGACTAACTATTGATATATCCCAGAATAAGCAGATACGTGAAACAATTTATGAAGAGTTATCTAGTAAAGGTTTAGAATATTTATATTTAAAACTAAAAAATATAGACCCTGATTCTGCTCTTAGAATTAGTCCAAGAGATAAACAAAGAATTATTAGATACCTCGAAATAAATCAGATAACTGGCCTAAAAGTTTCTGAAGTATTTAATGTTAAATCCTCACAAAAGATAAGAGATGTTGATTATATCAAAGTTGGATTATCGGTCGACAAGGATGATTTGAATTTAATGATAAGCGATAGAGTTGATGAAATGATATTAAAAGGTTTTGTAAATGAAGTAGAGGAACTTAGAAATAGATATTCATCAAAACTTAAGCCATTTAGATCTATTGGATATAAAGAGATATGTGATTATTTAGATTCAAAAATTACATTGGAAGATGCTATAAATTTAATCAAAATTCGAACAAGACAGTTCGCCAAAAGACAACGTACATGGCTAAGGAAGGATTCTGAAATTATCTGGTTTGATGAACCTCAAGACTTGATAGAGCATTGCATAAAATATGTTGCTAGCTAATTACAAGTTTGATACCGACAAGCACCATTAGTAATCCAAAAAAGATTTTTAAATTTTCTGGCGATATAATTTGAGCTATTTTTGAACCAAAGAAAATACCTATGCAGAAAAACAATGCAATTGTAAGTGCTGCTTTAATATCAACATTACCATTTTGATAATAGTTAAAAGCACCTATTGCAACTACCGGTATAGTAAGCACCGCTAATGATGTACCTTGAGCTAAATGCTGATTGAATTTAGCGAAAAAGACCAGAAAGGGGACCATTATTAATCCACCACCAATACCCATAAAGCCACTAAAAAAACCTCCAACAAGGCCTGTTAAAATTAAATATATCATTTACTTCCTCCTGATGTACTTAAGCAATTCCTTATTTCTTCAGCAGAAATATCTTTTATAGACTGATGATATGAAATTTGATTGTAAGATCTTAAGCCATCGTCACATAAACCTTTTCCAGCCAAAGCCCTTGCTTTTAGCATAAAGATTAACTCTTTTATTATTAAAGATTTTGAATTTAAAACATTATCTAGTACTTCGATAGATTCGTTATATTTTTTCTTCTCTATTAAATGATTTGCATGAAGGAGTTTGATTATATCTGTTGATTTATAAGATTGATTTAATGATTTTATTAAATTTTTAAATTCGTTCTGATTTTGGTATATTTTTTTTTCTATACTAGAATTAACTTCCTCATTATTTTTTATTTTTTTATCTTTTCTATGATTAATAATAAAACTCGAAGCCGCATAAATTATAATGAGAGCAATCGAAGCGAATATAAGTCTTTTTAATAAATTATCCATAAAAGAATTATACACTTTTAATTTGACTTCGACTAAACTAAGATAATCTACATGGGAAGTGTAATTCAAATAGAATCAATGAATGTTTATGAAGACGATGAAACATCTTCACCTCTCCTGCTAGATATAAATATTGAAATAGAAAAACCATCGATTGTTTCGGTTACTGGAGAAAGTGGGACTGGAAAATCATTATTAGCCTTTTCTCTGTTATCCAAAGAATATCTATATAATGCATATAAAGAATACGAAATGTTTTCTCTAAATGGGGTTGATATCTCAAACGTCCTAAGCTCTGATTTTGCCTACATACCACAAGAGCCTTTATCATCTTTAAATCCAACAATAAATATTAAGAAACATTTTGAATTTAATAATAAAGATTTATTACAGAAAGATTTAACTGACTATTATAGATTGTTATTGCGCGAAGTGGGATTTGGTGCTGATGAAGAAATCCTGATTAAATATCCCCATGAATTGAGTGGTGGAATGGCACAAAGAGTTTTAATTGCCTTAGCCTTGCAAAATAATCCAAAAATTTTAATCGCAGATGAGGCAACATCTTCTTTGGATGCAGTAAATGAGAAAAATATTTTAGATTTATTAAAACGAATTTCAGATTCTAGGGAATTGACTACTATACTAATTACACATGATGTCAGAGTAGCAAGAAAATATTGTACCAGACATTATAATATCAAAGAAAAGAAAATTTACTTACTTGAAAGTATAGAATCTACTCCTTTGCTGCATAATCAATCTCTTTTTAAAGAAAAAAATTCTACTAAAAATAATCAAGAAGTAATTAAGGTGGAGAACTTAAGTTTTAATTTTAAAAGTAACAATGAAATTTTAAAAGGAATTAATTTTGCTATAAATACCCGCGAGATTGTAGGACTTATTGGATTGAGTGGTTCTGGAAAAAGTACTATAACAAAACTTCTTATGAAGTTACATAAGCCAAGAAAAGGAATTTCATATTTATTTGGAAAAGATATTAGTGAGTATAGTCCCAAAGATTATGCCTCTTACGTTCAAATAGTTTTTCAAGATTTATATGGATCTCTAAACCCTAAAAGAAAAATAATTGATATTTTACTTGATTCTTTTTTAATTAATCAATCTGATGAAGATGAAAATATTGAGAATTCAAAAAAAAATAATTTATCAACTAAAGAAGAAATAATTTATGAATACATAGATAAAGTAGGATTAGACAAACAGATTTTACATAGATTTTCTCAATCATTAAGTGGAGGTCAAAGGCAAAAAATATTAATACTGAAGGCTTTGCTTGTTAAACCAGCGATAATCATTTTTGATGAACCAATGTCTTCGCTTGATATAAAGTCTCAAAATGAAATAATAAAAATCATTAAATCCCTATATTTAGAGGATAATCTAACAATATTATTCATAACTCATGATTATAGACTAGTTGAAGCTCTATGTAATAGGGTTATGGTTCTATCTGATGGTGAGATAGTAGAAAATGGTGATGTACAAGAAGTTCTAAATAATCCAAAGCATTCTGGGTCCAGAAAAATATTGGAAGTTGTAAAATAGAATTTATATCATATAATACTCGATAAAAAGGATAGAAAATGGCTACACCAAAAAGAAAATCTTCAAAATCAAAAGTGGGTAAAAGAAGGAACAATACTAAGCTTAATTTGCCGGGAATTTCTAAAGATAAAAAATCTGGCGAATTGAAGATTACTCACAGATATAGTTCGATTGAAAAATATGAAGAATCAAAGAAGGCTTAGGTTAAGAACCCTAGGAGGGAAGATATTTTGTTAAGTTTAGTATTTCCAGGTCAAGGTTCTCAATATGTAGGAATGGGGAAAGACCTTTATCATAACTTCAAAATTGCTAGAGAAACTTTTGCTCAGGCAAGTGATAAATTAAATTTAGATTTAAAAAAACTTTGTTTCGAATCAGAGGATGTTCACTTAACTGTAAATGCACAGCCTGCAATCTTAACAGTTAGCACTGCAGCATTTAGAGTTCTAACTTCAGAAAGAGATATAAAGGCTGATTTTGTTGCTGGCCATAGTTTAGGAGAGTACTCTGCTTTGGTAGCATCAGGATCTTTAGACTTTGAAGACGCTATATGGGCTGTTCGGAAAAGAGGAGAATATACTCAAGAAGCAGTGCCCTTAGGTGTTGGTGGGATGGCTGCTGTTCTTGGTTTGCCAGATGACCAAGTAGATAAGATATGTACGGAAGCATCTGAGGATAATTCTTATGTATCTGCTGCAAACTATAACAGTATTGGTCAAGTTGTTATTTCAGGTGTAAAAAAAGCTGTTGAGAATGCAGCGAACCTTGCTAAAGAGGCGGGTGCAAAAAGAGGTGTTCTTTTAGATGTGAGTGCCCCTTTCCATTCAAAACTTATGAAATCTGCTGTACACAAGATGAAAGATGTTTTAGACGGAATTAATTTTCTAGATTTTAAAATCCCTATGGTTACTAATTTTGATGCAAAAACTATCTCTGATAAAAGTAAAATAAGAAATTTATTGTTAGATCAGTTAATTAGCCCAGTGCTATGGCATCAATCAATTAAATATCTAAATTCAAATCTTGGAGTTAAATCTTTTATGGAAGTTGGACCTAAAAATGTGTTGACTGGACTTATAAAAAGAATTGTGCCAGAATGTGAAACATCGAATTTTGGCGAAAAGGCTGATTTGGATAAAATCTAAAAATGTTAAACGGAAAAATTGCATTAGTAACAGGTGGTTCTAGAGGAATAGGGAGTTCAATATGTCTTGAGCTTGCTAAAGCTGGGGCAACTGTAATAATAAATTATTCAAATTCCAAGGATTCAGCCAGTAAGGTACTTGAAGAGATTAAGAATAATAACGGTTCTGGTGAAATAATAGGCTTTGATGTTTCTGATTCGAGCTTAGTTGACCAAAGCATTAAAGGTTTAATAGAAAAGTACGATAAAATAGATATTTTGGTTAATAATGCTGGCATAACAAGAGATTCACTTTTTATGAGAATGAAGGAAGATCAATGGGATGAGGTTTTTGAAATTAATATAAAAGGTGTTTTTAATTGTACTAAGAATGTTGTTAGAACAATGGTTAAGAATCAATATGGAAAGATTATTAATATTACATCTGTAGTAGGAGAAATGGGGAATCCCGGGCAAGTTAATTATTCATCTACAAAGTCTGGATTAATTGGGTTCACCAAGTCTTTGGCCAAGGAGTTGGGTGGAAAGAATATAAATGTTAATGCAGTAAGTCCTGGATTTATAGAAACTGAAATAACAGATGTGCTATCAGACACTATAAAAAATAAATATAAGGAAATAATTCCGCTTTCTAGGTTTGGTAAAGCAGAAGATGTAGCTAAAGCTGTATTGTTTTTAGCTTCAGATGATTCATCATATATAACTGGAGAAGTTTTAAAAATTAATGGTGGTTTGTACACTTAATGGAGGATTATTATGTCAGAAGAAACTAAACAAAAGGTAGTAGCCTTGATTGCTGAGCAATTAGGTAAGAGTGAGGATTTGGTTACGTTGGAATCCCAATTTATTGAAGATTTAGGAGCAGATTCATTAGACTTAGTTGAGCTTATAATGAGCATGGAAGACGAGTTTGGTGTTGAAATTGCTGATGAGGATGCAGAAAAAATTCTTAAAGTAAGTGATGCTGTAGACTACATAGTAAAAAATATGAAGTAATAATATGAATAGAGTAGTAATAACTGGTATAGGAATGTTGTCGTCGCTAGGAGTAGGCTATGAGGAAGTTTGGCCAAAAATTAAAGATGGAATTTCTGGTGTAGATTTTTTAAAAAAAGTTGATGCTTCCGATTTGAAAACAAAATTTGGAGCTGAGGTCCCTCAGAGTTTTAATCCCGAAGATTTTATGGACCCAAAAGAAGCTAGAAGAAGCGACGCGTTCATTAGATTTGCAGTAGCTGCTGCATCTTTAGCAATAAAAGATTCTGGTATAGAGATTACTGATAAGAATTCTCATTTGATTGGCTCATATATTGGCTCAGGAATTGGTGGAATACAAACATTTGTTGATAATACATTAGTATATAATGAAAAAGGCCCATCTAGGGTTTCTCCATTCTTTGTACCATCAATGGTTCCAAATATGGCTGCAGGCTATGTTTCAATATTTAATAATCTTAAAGGTCCTAACTGTGCTGCTTGTACTGCTTGTGCTGCTGGGGCACATTCAATTGGATATGCCGCAATGATGATAGAAAGAGGTGATGCGGTTGCAATGGTAGCTGGAGGAGCAGAGGCACCTTTAGTCCATGTAGCAATTTCAGGTTTTAATGTTATGAGAGCAATTTCTACAAGAAATGAAAATCCAAGTGCTGCATCAAGACCTTTCGATAAAGATAGAGATGGTTTTGTAATGGGAGAAGGATCTGGATTAGTGCTTCTTGAGGATTTAGAGCATGCAAAAAAAAGGGGCGCTAAAATATATGCTGAACTTATTGGTTCTGGTATGAGTGGAGATGCTCATCATATTACATCACCAAATATTGATGGACCTGTTATATGCATGGAGTCTGCTTTGAAAAATTCTAAAATTAATTATGATGATGTGGATTATATAAATGCACACGGAACATCTACCCAACAAAATGATATAAATGAAACAAATGCAATAAAAAAAGTTTTCAATTCCCATTCTAGTGAACTTTTGGTTAGCTCTACTAAGTCTATTACTGGCCACCTGCTTGGAGCTGCAGGAGGACTAGAGGCTGGAATCACAGCATTGTCTCTTCATGAAGGAATTGTTCCTCCAACCATTAATTTGGATAACCCTCAAGAAGGATGTGATTTAAACTATGTACCTCACAATACAATAAATAAGGATATAAAAATTGCTGTTAGTAATTCTTTCGGATTCGGAGGTACTAATTGCACTTTAATATTTAAAAAGTTCGAGGATTAAAAATGAAAATCGCAATAGGTTCTGACCATAGAGGCTTCAGTTTAAAAGAAGATTTAAAAGAGTATATTCAAAAGCTAGGATTTGATTATAAGGATTTTGGAACTTTTTCAGAAGAAAAATCAGACTATCCTGATTCTGCTGCAGAGGTCTCCTTAAAAGTTTCTCAAGGTCATTATGATAGAGGAATACTTATTTGTGCCTCAGG
>PAOQ02000015.1 GCA_002708105.2 bacterium
ATCCTGATTCTGCTGCAGAGGTTTCCTTAAAAGTGTCCCAAGGTCATTATGATAGGGGAATACTTATTTGTGCCTCAGGTTCTGGGATGAATATTGTTGCTAATAAGTATCCAAACGTTAGGGCTGTTGTGGCTAATGATGTAAATCTTGCTATTATGTCCAGAGCGCATAATAATTCTAATATTATTACCCTTGGTTCAAAATACGTATCTTCTGACGTTGCAAAGAACATAGTTGAGTTGTGGTTAACGACAGACTATGAGGCTGGAAGACACGATATAAGATTAAATAAATTAAAGCAAATCGAAAATATCAATTTTGCGGAGTAATATGAAAAAATTTTTTGATGATATTAGATTAGAATTAGGTAAAATCTCTTGGATAAATAAAAGAGAGAATGTTAAATCAACTGGTGGTGTAGTTCTTGTTACAATTATATTAGGATTGTTCTTACTGTTAGTTGATTATATTTTTTCTTCGATAACAGAATTTTTATTAGGTGGTAACTAAATGGCAGAGAAGTGGTATGTTGTTCACTGTAATACAGGATCAGAAGATACTGTAAAAAGATATATAAATACACAAATGCAAATGGATAACTGTGTTGATTTGATAAAAGATATTCTTGTTCCTACTGAGACAATAGAAGAGCAACTTAAAGGCGGAAAAAAGAAAACAACAGAAAAAAAGTTTTTTCCTGGTTATCTACTAGTTAAGACTGAGTTGAACGAGGAGTCATGGCATTTTCTGAGAAATATTCCCAAGGTAATAGGTTTTGTTGGCGGCAAAATTAAAGACGGTAAATTAATCGCAGACTCTGTTCCAACTGTAGATGAATCTGAAATTAATAAGATGAGGAATAAAATTGAAGAGGGTACTCTTAAACCTACTCCAAAAGTCGTTTTTGATAAAGGTGAATCTGTTAAAGTAATAGAAGGACCGTTTGAGAATTTTACAGGAGTCGTAGAAGAAGTTAAAATGGAGAAAGGAAAAATTCAGGTTTTAGTCGAGATTTTTGGTAGAGCGACACCTATAGATTTAGATTTTAACCAAGTGGAGAAAATATAAATGAAGAAAGTTCAAGGCTCATTAAAATTATTATGTGAAGCAGGTAAGGCTTCACCAGCTCCACCTATCGGACCTGCGCTGGGTCAGAAAGGAATCAATATAATGGAATTCTGTAAAGCATTTAATGCACAAACGGATAAATTAGAAGGACTTCTTCCAGTAGTAGTAACAGTTTATGTTGATAAATCTTTTTCCTTTGTTGTTAAAACACCTCCAGTGTCATATTTAATTAAAAAGGCAGCTAAAATAGAAAAAGGTTCTAGCACTGTTCCACTAGTAAAAGTAGGAAAAATATCAGAATCTCAATTAGAAGAAATAGCGAAAACAAAGATGGAAGATATAAATGCAAACGATATTGATGCGGCAAAGAAAATCGTAGAAGGTACTGCAAGGAGTATGGGAGTAGAAATTAAGGGGTAGGTAAAGTTATGAAGATATCAAAAAATAAAAAATCCATTTTAGAAAATGACAAAGTTGATAAAAATAAGTTTTATTCACCGAGTGAAGCTATTGAAATAATTAAAAGCTTAACAACCTCGAAGTTTGATGAAACAATTGATTTATCAATTCAATTAGGAATTGATCCAAAAAAATCTGATCAACAAATTAAAATTGCAACTGTTCCTCCTAATCCACTAGGTAAGAAAGTCAAAGTTCTTGCTATATGTAATGGTGAATATACTAAAAAAGCCGAAGAGTCAGGAGCAGATTATGTTGGTGCTGAGGATATTATTCAAAAAATAACTACTGACAAATGGACAGACTTTGATGTTGTTGTTGCTATTCCTGAAATGATGCCAAAAATTGCAAAGCTTGGTCAAGTTTTGGGTCCAAAAGGTCTTATGCCAAGTCCAAAAATGGGTACTGTAACAAATGACATAGAAAAGGCTATAAAAGATGCAAAAGCGGGAAGAGTAGAGATTCAAAATGATAAGTTGGGATTAGTTAATTTCCCTTGTGGCAAAAAATCATTTGAATTTGATAAAATTATGGATAATCTATACTTTTTAGTTCAGTCACTAAATAAATCAAAGCCTTCATCTTCAAAGGGTAATTATCTAAAGAAGGTAAGTGTTTCAAGCACAATGGGCCCAGGATTTAAAATTGACGTTTCATTGTTAAAAGAAGAGCTAAAAAAATATAATGGAGCATTGAGTTAATAGTATAATGTTAGGAAAAGAGCAGAAAGAACAAATCGTTAATAACTATAAGAGCTCATTTTCAGATACTCCTTCTTTCTTATTAGTGAACTTTAGGGGTGCAAAAGTATCTGAATTCGAGCTTTTAAGAAAAAAGCTTAGAGATAACAATGCTGTTGTGACAGTTGTAAAGAATAATTTGTTAAAAAAAGCATCTCAGAACACTGAGTTTGAGTCAATATTTCAGGACTCAGTTGGTGAAACTGCGATAACATTTTTGGAAGATAATTATGTTGAAGTAACAAAGACTTTTGTTGAGGTAGGAAAAGATCATCCAAACCTTGAAATTAGAATAGGATTTATAGAAGGTAAATCTGTAGATAAATCCGAACTAGAGAAGATTTCCAAATTACCATCTAGGCAGGCTTTGATAGGTCAGTTTGCATCTATGTTGAATCAGCCATTAATTAAATTTATCAATGTTTCTAAGGCGGTTCCTAGAAATTTAGTTAATATATTAAATAACTTGAAAGATAAAAAATAAACGTATATAATACGAGTTCAATATTTGGAGGATTCTTATGCCCGAACTATCAAAGCAAGATGTAATATCTTATTTAGAAAAAGCTAGTTTATTAGAAATTTCTGAGCTAGTTAAAGACATAGAAGAAAAATTTGGAGTTGAAGCCGCTGCACCAGTAGCAGTTGCCGCAGCTGCAGCACCAGCTGCCGGAGGAGATGCTCCTGCTGCTGAAAAAACTGAATTTAACATAACTTTAGCAGAAGCTGGTTCTGAAAAGATTAAAGTTATTAAAATTGTTAGAGAAATTACTGCTCTTGGATTAAAGGAAGCAAAAGAGCTTGTAGAATCTGCACCTAAGCCACTTAAAGAAGGGGTTAAAAAAGAGGAAGCAGAAGAAATTAAGAAAAAACTTGAAGAAGTTGGCGCTAAAGTTACTTTAGCTTAGTTTTGATCTACATTCTATTTAATCCAAGGAGAGTACTGTTTGTACAAAGATAATATACTTTTAACAAAAAAGAGAGTTAACTTTAGCGGTAAGTCTGAAAATAGGACTGATACGCCTGATTTATTAAGTGTTCAAAAAGAATCATTTGATAATTTAATACAGAAAGGTCTTGATCCAAACAATAGGTTAAACGTCGGATTAGAGAAGGTATTTAAATCATCCTTTCCAATTGAGGACTATAATAAAAGAGCAACTTTAAATTATGTCTCATACCGTCTCGAGGACCCAAAGCATTCAGAGTCTGAATGTAAATTGAAAGGTTATAATTATCAATCTTCAATTCATGCAACATTTCAGCTTGTTACATGGGAATTTGATTTAGATGAAGCTGGAAATAATATTCTAGAGACAAGAAGATTTGGTAGGGCAATTGAACAAGAGGTCTATTTTGGAGAAATACCAATTATGACCACTAATGGTGCATTCATTATTAATGGAACAGAAAGAGTTATAGTAAATCAACTTCATAGATCGCCCGGAGTTTTTTTTGATTCACAAAAAGATTCTAAAAATTTAACTACTGCTAATAAGACTTCATTCACTGCAAGAATTGTTCCTCAAGATGGAAGATGGTTAGATTTTGAATTTGATTCTAAAGATGTTTTACATGTTAGGATTGATAGGAAAAAGAAGTTTCATTCGACTTTATTACTGCTAGCTCTTGGTGAATCGATTGAGAACATACTCGATTCATTCTATTATAAAGAAAAAGTTAATTATAATCCCACCGATGGTTTTACTAAAGATATAAATTCTACATTGTTACCATACCAAAGAGCAGCAGTTGATATAACTGATCCTTCTGGTGAAAGGATTGTAGCTGCCACAAGAAGATTCTCAGAAAGAATAATTGATAAAATAAAATCTGCTAAATTAAAATCACTACCTATTAATGAAGATGATTTAATTGGTATGTATTTAGTTAAAAGTTTTAAAAAAAATAGCGAAGACCCTGAAGCTGTTGAGAACTCACTGATAGAGGAAATAACCGAGGATACGATTTCTTATATTAAGGAAAATAATGTAAGTAACTTTCAGATATATTATGTTGATAATAGTTCTTTTACCAGCTCTTTGGTCTTAACTTTAAACGAGATGATTTCTAAGACTAAGGTTATAACAAAAGAGCATGCTATTTCAGAGATATATAAAAAGTTTAGACCTACTGATCCACCAACAGATAAAATAGCTGCTACTTTCTTTGATAATATGTTCTTTAATGAGGACACTTATAGACTTTCTAAAGTTGGAAGAATGAAGATTAATCATAAGCTTAATCATACTGTTTCAAATACAAAGCTTCATCTAGATCGTTTAGATATTATTGAGTCATTTAAGTACCTTCTATCTTTAAAATCTGGTAGGGGAGAAGTGGATGATATTGATCATTTGGGAAATAGGAGAGTTAGAACAGTTGGTGAGTTAATAGAGGATAGATTCTTTACTGGAGTAGAAAGATTAACCAGAACTACAAAAGAAAAAATGAATTATGGTCAATTAGAAGATTTAACTCCACAAGAAATTGTTATTCCAAAAAGTGTCACATCTGTTGTGAAGGAATTTTTTGCTACTGGTCAGTTATCTCAATTTATGGATCAAACAAATCCTCTTTCTGAGATTACTCATAAAAGAAGGATTAGCGCTCTAGGTCCTGGTGGTTTAACAAGAGAAAGAGCTGGTTTTGAAGTCAGAGATGTTCATTCTTCTCATTATGGAAGAATATGCCCAATTGAAACACCAGAAGGCCCTAATATTGGTCTTATTTCAAGTTTAAGTACATATGCAAAAATAAATGAACATGGATTTATTCAAACTCCATATAGAGAAATTAATAACGGCAAAGTTACAAATAACATTAAGTTTTTAAATGCATTAGAGGAAGAAAATTTTGTTATCGCTCAGGCAAATTCAGAGTTGAATAGCGATGGAACTTTTTTAAATGAAGTAATCTCAGTAAGAATAAAAGGAGAATTTCAAGTTGTTCCAAGTAAAGATGCCCAGCTAATGGACGTATCTCCTTCACAGCTAGTATCGGTTTCAGCATCACTTATACCTTTCCTGGAACATGATGACGCAAACAGAGCATTAATGGGGTCAAACATGCAAAGACAAGCGGTACCTCTTCTTAGAGCCTCCGCACCATTAGTTGGCACTGGATTTGAAAGAAATATTTCTCGTGATTCTGGTGTTACAGTGCTTGCAAAGAATTCTGGATATGTTGACTACATAGATTCATCCAAGATTGTTATAAAAAGAGATAAATCATCAGAACAGGGCGATGTCTCAGATATTTACACATTGATTAAGTTCGAAAGATCTAACCAAAACACATGTTGGAATCAAAAGCCAATTGTTAAGAAAGGTCAGAGAGTTAAGGCGGGAGATATTATTGCTGATGGTCCTTCAACTGAATATGGTGAACTTGCCCTTGGAAAAAATATTACTGTAGCATTTATGCCATGGGGTGGCTACAACTTTGAAGATGCGATACTAATAAGTGAAAAGCTTTCAAAGAAAGATACTTTTACCTCTCTACATATAGAAGAGTTTGAATGTATTTCTCGTGAGACAAAATTAGGTAAAGAGGAAATCACAAGAGATATTCCTAATGTTAACGAAGAACATCTCTCTTTTTTAGATAAAGAAGGTGTAATACAAATTGGAGCAGAAGTTAAACCAAATGATATTTTAGTAGGAAAAATTTCTCCAAAAGGTGAGACACAATTATCTCCAGAGGAAAGACTTTTACGAGCAATTTTTGGTGACAAGGCTGGTGATGTAAAAGATACGTCTCTTAGAGTTCCTCCTGGTGTTAATGGAATAGTACTTGATGTTAAGCATTTAATTTCGAGGATTGGAGACAAGCAAGATAAATCTCGCTCTGGTTCACCTGAAGTTTTAGAATTAATTAGAGAAAAAGACCAAGAAGTTAATATTGTTCAAGTAGAGACAAGAGCAAAATTAAAAAAGATTTTTATTTCAAAAATTTCACATAATGCAGTTAGAAATGGGAGAAAAGTAGTTCTGAAGAAAGACGCTGTTATAGATGAAGATAACTTTAATTTAGTTCCTTATGAAAAGATAATTACTATTGAGTTTGATGACAAAGCAAAATTTCTCAAAGAAATTGAGGATATTTTAAAAATTTCTGAGGAAAAAATACAAAGTATTGAATCTCAATATTCAGAACAAATTGAAAAAATTTCTAAACCTGATGATCTTCCACCTGGTGTTTTAAAAGTAATAAAAGTTTATGTTGCCGTAAAAAGAAAGCACCAAGTTGGTGATAAAATGGCAGGAAGACATGGAAATAAAGGAGTTGTGTCAAGAGTTTTACCTGAAGAAGATATGCCTTATATGCCGGATGGAACACCGGTTGATATGGTACTTAATCCATTAGGTGTCCCTTCAAGAATGAATGTTGGTCAAGTTTTAGAGACACATCTTGGTCTTGCTTCCAAGTCTTTAGGCTTACAAATTGAAGAATATTTATCCAAAAATCATTCAGATGTTGAAGGGTTAAAAAGTCTTTTAGAAAAAATATACCCTAATAACTTAGATTATATAGAAAATGTAAAAAAATTATCTAAAGAAGATATGCTAACTTTAGCTGATAGATTAACCGAGGGTGTTCCAGTTGAAACTCCAATTTTTGAAGGAGTTAAAGAAACAGAAATCCGCTCATTATTAAAAGATAATCATTTACCAGAGGATGGAAAATTAATATTGTTTAATGGTCAAACAGGTGAGCCTTTTGATCAAAGTGTAACTGTAGGAATTATGTATATGATTAAATTGCATCATTTAGTAGAAGAGAAAATTCATGCCAGGGCTATTGGACCTTATTCTCTAGTTACGCAGCAACCGTTAGGGGGTAAATCCCACTTTGGTGGACAGAGGCTTGGTGAAATGGAAGTTTGGGCGTTGGAAGCTTACGGAGCTGCAAATACTCTTCAAGAGTTCTTAACCGTAAAATCCGATGATGTTATAGGTAGAACAAGATTGTTTGATTCAATTGTTAAAAATAAAGTAGCCTTTGAACCAGGCATTCCTGAATCCTTTAATGTACTAACTAATGAGCTTAAATCTTTAGGCTTAAATGTTGAACTAGGCGACAAAAAAGAAAAAGTCGCAGGAGAAGTATCTAATGATTGATATGGGAGTTTTGTTTGATAAGCCTAGGAATCCTGGGGATATTGATTCTATCAGAATCAGCATTGCTTCTCCAGATCAAATAAAGGATTGGTCGTATGGAGAAATTAAAAAACCAGAGACAATTAATTATAGAACTTTTAAACCTGAAAAGTATGGGCTTTTTTGTTGTAAGATATTCGGTCCCGTTAAAGATTTTGAATGTTTATGTGGAAAATATAAAAGATTAAAACATAGAGGAATAACATGCGAAAAGTGTGGTGTTGAGGTTATTTCTAGTAAAGTAAGAAGATCAAGAATGGCTCATGTTGAGCTATCATCCTCAGTTGCACATATATGGTTTTTAAAAAGTGTACCTAGCAGGATTGGAGCAATCTTAGACATAACTTTAAAGGATTTAGAAAAAGTTCTTTATTTTGAAGCTTATGTTGTTACAGATCCTGGAGATTCAGATTTAAAGAAAGGAACAGTTATTACAGAAGAACAGTATAGAACATACATTGATGAAAATTTTTTCTTGCTAGTTGGAATGGGAGCTGAAGCTGTTAGGACAATGCTTGAGGATATTAATTTAGAGGAGCTTTCAGTAGAGTTAAAGGATGAGCTCAAAGCTACTTCTTCACCATTAAAAAGAGTTAAGATTTCCAAAAGATTGAGAGTTGTTGAGGCTTTTAGAAATTCTGGAAATAGACCGGAATGGATGATTCTAAAAAGGCTTCCAGTTTTACCACCAGATCTAAGGCCACTAGTTCCATTAGATGGTGGCAGGTTTGCTACATCAGATTTAAATGATTTATATAGAAGAGTTATAAATAGAAATAATAGACTTAAAAAGCTTATGGAATTAGGTGCGCCGGATATTATTGTTAGAAACGAAAAAAGAATGCTCCAAGAATCTGTTGATGCATTATTTGAAAATGGAAGAAGAGGGAGACCTGTTTTAGGACATAATCATAGGCCTTTAAAGAGCTTAAGTGATATAATAAAGGGAAAGCAGGGAAGATTTAGGCAAAATCTATTAGGTAAAAGAGTTGATTATTCTGGTAGGTCAGTAATTGTAGTTGGACCTCAATTAAAATTACATCAGTGTGGTCTTCCAAAAAAAATGGCACTAGAGTTATTTAGGCCATTTATATATCAGAAGTTAGAGCTTTGGAATCATGCAGCGACAATTAAAATTGCAAAAAATCTTGTTGAACAACAGGCCCCTATAGTTTGGGATGCCTTAGATGATGTAATAAAAGAACATCCTGTAATGCTTAATAGAGCTCCAACTCTTCATAGACTTAGTATTCAGGCCTTTGAGCCAGTATTGGTAGAAGATAAGGCAATACAGCTTCATCCATTAGTCTGCCCAGCTTTTAATGCTGATTTTGACGGTGATCAAATGGCGGTACATGTACCTTTGTCAGTCGAGGCTCAAACTGAATGCAGAACCCTTGTCATGTCAACAAACAATATACTTTCACCAGCTCATGGGAAACCAATAATTCTTCCATCACAAGACATAGTTTTAGGAATTTATTATATGAGTAGAGAGGTTCCAGGTTTGCCATCAGAGGGAAAAGCCTTTAGCTCAATTGAAGAATTAAGATTTGCATATGATTTAAATGAAATTAGCATTCATACCAAAATTAAAATAAAAATTAATGGAATTGTCGAAGATACTACAGTGGGTAGATCTTTAATATTTGAGGTTATGCCTCCGGAGGTCCCTTTTCATTTAGTCAATAAATTGATGACCAAAAAGGCAATCGAAGATTTAATTGATACCACTTTTAGAGTCTCCGGTGGAAAAAGTACAGTATTGCTCGCAGACAGATTAAGAACACTTGGATTTAAACATTCTACTACCTCAGGTATTTCGGTTTCAATTGCTGATATGACGATACCAAAAGAAAAAGATGAATTATTAAACGAGGCAAATGCAAATGTTCAGAATATTCAAGATCAATACCTTCAAGGTTTGATTACAGATGGTGAGAGATACAATAAAGTTATCGATGTCTGGGCTAGAACCGGTGATTCAATTGGCGATATTCTTATGAATAAAATTTCAAAATCAAAAGAAATAGAAAATGGCCAGATGCAACCAAGCAACAACCCTATCTTTATGATGGTAGAATCAGGAGCCAGAGGAAGTCAATCTCAAGTACGACAATTAGCTGGTATGAGAGGCTTAATGGCAAAGCCATCAGGAGATATTATAGAAACACCTATAACATCAAACTTTAGAGAAGGCTTATCAGTGCTTCAATATTTTATTTCGACCCACGGAGCAAGAAAGGGACTCGCTGACACCGCACTTAAGACTGCAAACGCTGGTTATCTAACCAGAAGATTGGTTGATGTGGCCCAAGAGATGATGGTTAATGAATTTGACTGTGGAACATCAGAGGGATTAGAGGTGTCTCAGCTAGTTGAAGGCGGTGAAATCGTAGCTAGTGTCGGAGAAAGAACGTTAGGAAGAATATTAGCGGAAGACGTAGTCGATCCAATAAATGGAGAGCTAATAGCGCCGAGAAATCAGGAAGTTGATGAAGCTATTGCGAAGAAAATCGATGCAGTACCTGGTTCTTTAAGGGTTAGCATTAGATCAGTCTTAACATGTTCTACAAAAAGTGGATGTTGTTCATTGTGCTATGGAAGAAACTTAGCTAGTGGTCAAATTGTTAATACTGGAGAGGCTGTTGGAATTATTGCTGCTCAATCTATTGGTGAGCCAGGAACACAGCTTACAATGAGAACTTTCCATATTGGTGGAGTTGCAAAAGTCGATCAGTCAAGACATGAAATAAAAAATTCTGGAAAAGTACGCTACATTGACATGAACTTTATCTCTAATAAAAAAGTAAATATTTGTACTAGTAAGTCTGCAGAGATTGTTGTTGAAGACATCAATACTTCCTTAGAGTTAGAAAGATATCCTATTACTATTGGGGCAAAAATATATCTAAATGATGGAGACAAAGTTAAGCAGGGTGACCTTCTAGCTGAATGGGATCCAACTATATATCCATTTATTGCCGAAGAAGATGGGCATGTTGAATATAAAGATTTAGAGCCAAATGTTTCATATAAAGAGACTGTTGACCAGTTTACTGGGCTTTCAGTTAGAGAAGTTATACAATACAAAGATCAAAAACTAACCCCAGCTTTAGTATTAGTTGGAAAGAGTGGTACAAGAATTGAATACCCACTTCCTAAGGGTTCAGAGATAAGAAAGGATGATGGTGAGAAGACTTCTCCTGGAGACTTTATTGCTACGCTTGCAAACCAAAAAACACAGACAAAGGATATCACAGGAGGGCTCCCAAGGGTTGCTGAGCTATTCGAAGCAAGACCACCTAAAGACCCTGCGGTTATTTCTGAAATAGAAGGAGTTGTTTCGTTTGGTAAAGATATTAAATCAAAAAAGAGAATTATAGTTACACCTGATATAGGAGAACCAAAAGAATACATGGTTCCTAAGGCTAAGCATATTCTCGTTAGAGAAGGAGAAAGAATTACTTCGGGGGATCAAATTGTTGATGGAGCACCGGACCCTCATGATATATTAAAAATTAAAGGTGAAGTTGAATTAGCTCGTTATATAGTTGATGAAATACAAGACGTATATAGACTACAAGGAGTTAGAATTAATGATAAGCATATAGAGGTTATCACTAGGCAAATGCTAAAAAGAGTAAAAATTGTAGACAGTGGAGATACTACGTTATTGGTTGGTGAAGCCGTTGATAAAAATGAATTTATTCGAACAAATGAAAAAATTATAGCGGAAAATGGAAATCCTGCTCAGGCAGAACCATTGTTGTTAGGTATAACTAGGGCCTCATTGAGTACAAAAAGTTGGCTTTCTGCTGCATCGTTCCAGGAAACTACAAAAGTTCTTACAGATGCTTCTTGTGAAGGCAGAGTTGATAATTTGAACGGATTGAAGGAAAATGTGATAATGGGACGTTTAATTCCTGCAGGTACTGGATTACCAATATATTCTAATACTGATGTAGAAGTTAATGCTCCAGAGATTGAAACTCCGCCTACTACAACATAGTTCAAATGGATGATAACCAGGATTTTTTATCAAAAAAATATTCACCTAAAGAAATAGAACATAAATGGCTTGATGATGTGACAAGCGAAACAACATTTCAAGATAATGATTCCAATCCTTTCTCAATTGCTATACCTCCACCGAACGTCACAGGAAATCTTCATCTTGGCCATGCACTAAATACTACAATTCAAGATATTTTAATTAAATTTTATAATTTAAATGGAAACGATACGCTATGGTCTTTAGGAACAGATCATGCTGGAATTGCAACTCAACTGCTTGTAGAAAAAAGTTTATCAAAGAAAGGGATTAATCCAAAGGAGATTCAAAGAGATGAGTTGTTGAACCATATATGGAATTGGAAGGAGGAAAATGGCCAAGATATATTAAATCAATTAAAGGTTCTGGGATTAAGCTGTAATTGGAGCAATCCAAAATTTACATTAGATGATGATTTGTCTAACTCAGTTCAGGAAGCCTTTGTTTGTCTTTTTGATAAAGGGTTGATTTATCAAGAAAAAACCCTAATAAACTGGGATAAAAAATTACAGACTGCAATATCTGATTTAGAAGTAGTATCAGAAAAAAGAAAAAGTACTTTATATTATTTTAAGTATTTTATAGATAATTCCGATTCTGAAATTATAGTTTCTACTACAAGACCCGAAACAGTTTTTGGTGATGTAGCTGTTGTAGTCAATCCAAAGGATGAAAGATACTTAAATTTCATAGGGAAAAAAATAAAAAGCCCATTTAATGATAATCTATTGGAAATAATAGCAGATGATTACGCAGATATGTCTAAAGGTTCTGGGGCAGTAAAAATTACACCTGCTCATGATTTTAATGATTATGAAATTGGTAAAAAATATAATTTACCTATGATTAACATCTTGAATGATGATGGAACTTTAAATGAGTCTGTACCAAGTAAATTTCAAAAACTTAGCGTAGAAGAGGCAAGAGAAAGAGTAGTTTTATATATGGAAGAAATTGGGATTTTAATAAAAAATGAAGAGATTAAGAACAATGTACCAATTGGCGATAGATCCGGACAAGTCATTGAGCCATTGTTAAAGAATCAATGGTTTCTTAATGTTAAAGAAATGGCAAGTAAATCAATTGATGCCGTAAAAACTGAAAAAGTACAGTTTAAGCCGAAATTTTGGGAGAATACATTCTTTGAATGGATGAACAACATACAGCCATGGTGTATTTCTAGGCAAATAATTTGGGGGCACAGAATACCAGTTTGGCATTCATCAGATGGCAGATTTGTTGCTGCAAAAGATATAGAAACAGCAAATAAAAAGTTTTTTGATAAATTCAATGAAGAGGCCGAGCTTCATCAGGATAAAGATGTGTTAGATACTTGGTTTTCATCATCACTTTGGCCTTTTTCAACTTTGGGTTGGCCGAAGAAAACAGACGATTATAAGAAATATTTCCCTACATCATTACTCGTTACAGGATTTGATATTATATTTTTCTGGGTTGCTAGGATGATAATGATGTCCATTGAACTTACGGGACAAATTCCTTTTAAAGTAGTATATATTCATAATTTAATAAGAGATAAAAAAGGCCAGAAGATGAGTAAAACCAAGGGGAACGTTGTGGATCCGTTAGATTTAATTTCTGAATATGGAACAGATGCTTTAAGATTTTACTTGTCATCAAATATTTCTCCACACAGTGATATAAAACTTGGTCCAAATTCTCTAGAGCCTTATAAAAATTTTATGAACAAAATTTGGAACGCTGGAAAGTTTATCGGACTTAATAATAAATCCGAGAAGAATATAAAACTATCAAAAGATACGTTTTATGATGCATGGATAATTGATAGATTTAATTTGTTGTTAGATAAATATAAAAATCATATAAAAAATTGTGAGATAGAGAAAGCCTCTTATGAAATTTACCATTTTTTTTGGGATGATTTTTGTGATTGGTATATTGAGATTGCTAAGATTTCTTATAATCAAAATTCAAATAATCAGTCATTAAATACAAAAGCAAGAATGCAAGAGTTGTTCGTTAGTTTTTTAAATGTCCTTTATCCATTTGCTCCGTTTATTTCTAATGAGTTAAATCAAAATTTATCTGCTAATAAAGATGAAATAAATTTCAGATCATTTCCCAATAAGATTAAAACTAATTATGAAGGAAATTTTGTTGATGAATTAAAATTACTAAAAGATTTTACTATTGGAATTAGATCTTTAAGAAAGAATCTTATGATAAAACCAAGTAAGAAAATAGTCTGTTATTACAATCTAAATGTTGAGGAGTACTCTTCTGTACCCTATATAAAAGATATAATAAAAGAGCTCTGTAATCTCGAATCCTTACTTGATGTTAGGGATATTAGAATAGATGGTAAGTTGATTTCAAATCATACGAACTCGGGTACTCTCTCAATTCTAAGAGATAATGATATAGATTTTTCTCAACAAATTAGTAAATTATCTAAAGATATGAAATTATTAGAAAAAGAATCAACTTTATCTAAATCTAAATTATCAAATAAGGGCTTCCTTGATTCTGCTCCTGAAGAAATTATTAAAGAAGAAGAGGATAAGTTGAATGAAGCTTTAAACTCAATTAAAGAAATTGAGAATCTTATATCCCAATTAAATTAATTTATTCTATTCTTCGGGGCTAATTGGGTAATCACCAGTAAAACAATGATCAGTAAATTGAGGAGATTTATCATTTCTTTTTTTATATCCCATAGCTTTGTAAGTTCCATCTAAAGATAAGAAGAATAATGATGTCGCTCCAATTAATTTGGTCATTTCTTTTATGCTATTTTTTGATGCTATAAGTTCTTTATAGTTTGGAGTATCAATCCCGTAAAAGTCTGGATGAGTAATTGGGGGGCATCCAATACCAAGATGAACTTCTTTGGCACCTGCATCGAAAATCATCTTTACAATTTTATTAGCTGTGGTTCCTCTTACTATTGAATCATCTATTAAAACTACTCTCTTATTTTCTATGCATGATTTATTTACACTATGCTTTAGCTTTACTCCTAGTTGTCTTATGCTCTGGGTTGGCTCGATAAAAGTTCGACCCACATAATGACTCCTGATAATTCCTAGTTCCAGTGGAATTCCTGATTTTTGTGAAAATCCAATTCCAGCCGAAACTCCAGAATCTAGAACGGGAACAACTACATCAGCTTTTATTTTATTTTCTAGAGCAAGTTGTTCACCTAAATTTTTTCTGTATGTGTAAACTGTTTTTCCATCAATAATACTGTCCGGTCTTGAGAAATAAATTCGTTCAAAAATGCATGGTCTCTCTTTTAACTTAGGAAAAGGCTTTGTGCTTTCGATTCCATTTTTTGTAATTATTATCATTTCTCCATTTTCAATATCTCTTACATATTTTGCACCAATTATATCGAGGGCACACGTTTCTGAAGCTAAAACTGGAGAGCCCTTTAGGTCTCCAAGCACTAGTGGTCTTATTCCATATGGATCTCTTACTCCAATAAGCTTCTTATTTGTCAGGATAACTAATGAATAGGCTCCTTTTATTTCATGTAGTGCATCAATTAACTTATCTTTGATGAGTTTTTGTCTCGATCTTGCGACTAATTGAAGAATTGTTTCCGTGTCCGAGGTAGATTGAAAAATTGCTCCATCACCTATAAGTTCTTTTCTTATGGTTTTTGCATTTATCAAATTTCCATTATGGGCACAAGCAAAACCTCCAGCAGCTAAATCTGCAAAAAGAGGTTGTATATTTTTAGATACTGATGCACCAGTTGTAGAATATCTAACATGCCCAACAGCATTTCTACCAGGAAGCTTTGCAATTGCCTCTGGTTTATTAAAAGTTTTTCCTACTAGTCCTTGTTCTCTTACAGCGTTAAAGTTTCTTCCATCAAATGTAACAATTCCTACTCCTTCCTTCCCCCTATGTTGTAAAGCATGAAGGCCTAATGTTGTAAGGAGTGCCGCTTCATCAGCATTAAAAATTCCAAAAACACCACATTCTTCATTTAATTTATCCATTTACTTGGGAAAACCACCATTCCATATTTTATATAAAGCATCAATTTTTATATTTAGTGCTTCATTAATATTCAATGAATCACCACCAACTTCTCCAATTACTTTAACATTTATATTGTTCTTTGTGCCAAATGTTTTTATTCTTTTTATTTCATTTTTCGGAGCACTAACTATATAGCAACCTTGTGATTCTGCAAAAAGAGTTAAGTCATTTTTTATATTTAATTTTGCTCCTATTTTATTTTCCGGTGCAAAGCATGATTCAGCAACTGCCACTAAAAGCCCACCCTCTGATATATCATGTACAGAATTTATTTTAAACTTTCTAATTATTTTATAAATAAAGGTATTTATCTTTTCATGCTCTTTTAGGTTTATAAGAGGAGGTCTATTGATTCTTTTAATATTTAAATATTTAATCACTTGTGATCCACCAAAATCGCTTTTTATGTTTCCAATTAGTATGATTTGGTCACCAGATTCTTTGAACCATTGGTTTTTCGCAAGGCTATAATTTTCTAAAATTCCTACCATACTAATAGTTGGAGTTGGCTTTATGGCTTTATTGTAAGTCTCATTATACAAGCTTACGTTTCCGCTAACTACAGGGGTTTTAAAAGTTCTGGAAGACCTAGAAAGTCCGTCAATAGCTTCAGAGAATTGCCACATAATCTCTGGTTTTTCTGGATTTCCAAAATTAAGACAGTTTGTTATTGCTAGAGGCTTACCTCCACTAGCTATAATGTTTCTTGTGGACTCTGCTACTGCAATTGATGCACCTATTGATGGGTTTAATTCGCAATAATTAGAATTACAATTTGTGGTAAGTGCAACAGCTTTTTTTGTACCTTTAATTCGAATTACTGAGGCATCTGACCCAGGTCTAATTAAAGTATTTGTACCTACCATGTAGTCGAATTGTCTATAAACCCATTCCCGGGAACATATATTTTCATCTTTTAATAGTTTTTTCAATAAATCTTCAGTGTTGAATTTTATTTTAGCTATCTCTTTCAAAGTGAGAAACTTCAAATTATTCGCAGACTTCGGTTTTTTAATTTTTCTTTTATACATTGGACAGTCATCAGTTAAAATTGAAACCGGAAGATTCACAACGATTTTTTTATTACTTTTAATTATAAATTTTTTCTCTTTAATTACTTCACCAATTTTATTTGAATCCAAGTTCCATTTTCTAAATATTGTTTTGATTTTATTATTATTTTTATTATTTAATACTAGGAGCATTCTTTCTTGGGATTCTGAAAGGAGCATTTCATAGGGTGTTATGCTAGAGTCTCTTTTGGGTATCTTATCTAAATCAATTGTAATTCCATTGTTTGACCTAGAAGCCATTTCGGAAGCAGAAGAGGTTAGTCCAGCAGCTCCCATATCCTGAATACCAACTATCCCTTTAAGTTTAAACATCTCAAGGCAAGCTTCTAGAAGTAATTTCTCTTTAAAGGGGTCTCCAATTTGGACTGTAGGTCTATCAAGGTCTTCTTCAGATTCAAATATATCAGACGCCATAATCGCGCCTTTAACTCCATCCTTTCCTGTTTTAGCTCCTAAATAAAAAACTGGATTACCAGGACCGTCTGCTAAACCTTTAAAGATCTTATCTTTCTTTGTTATTCCAATCGCAAATGCATTTACCAAAGGGTTTCCATTATAGCAATCATCAAAGTAAACTTCTCCACCTATGGTTGGGATACCCATACAGTTGCCGTAACCCGCTATGCCGCTAACAACTCCATTTACAATTCTTTTTGTATCTTTTTTTCTAGGATTTCCAAATCTTAAGGAATTCATTAAAGCAATAGGTCTTGCTCCCATTGTAAAAATATCTCTTAAGATTCCTCCAACACCGGTAGCAGCCCCTTGATATGGTTCAATAAATGATGGGTGGTTGTGACTTTCAATTTTAAAAACTAAACATTGATTATCGCCAATATCTATTACCCCTGCATTTTCTCCTGGACCCTGAATAACACATTTACCTTTTGTTGGAAGTTTCTTTAGGTAGAATTTTGAACTCTTATATGAACAGTGTTCCGACCACATTGCTGCTATTACACCTATTTCATTTTCATTTGGCTCTCTTTTAAGCTTACTTACTATTAATTTAAACTCTTCTTTAGTTAAGCCATTCTCAAGTGCGAATGATAGACTATCCATAGATTGTTATAATACATAATGAATTTTATTAATTCACTTTAGATTTTCAAATTCAGTCTGGTAAAGTAATGAACATGAAAAAGAAAATAATAGTTGCAATGAGTGGGGGGGTTGATAGTTCAACTACTGCAGCATTATTAAAAGAGCAAGGATATGATGTTTCTGGTATAACTATGCAATTATGGGATTATGCTGAAGAGGAGACTGGCTGTTGCTCCTTAAGCGATGTATTGGACGCTAGACAGGCCGCTAATCAAATTGGAATTAAGCATACAGTAGTTGATTACAAAGATGATTTCCAGAAATATGTTGTTAAAGATTTTATAGATAAATATTATTGTGGACAAACTCCAAATCCATGCATTATGTGCAATGAGCATATGAAATTTAATTTTTTATTAAATAAATCTCTTGAAATGGGTGCTGATTATTTAGCCACGGGGCATTATGCAAAAATATCGAAGAATGATATTGGAACTTATTTTTTGGAAAAAGGAAGAGATAAATTCAAAGATCAGTCTTATTTTTTATTTACATTGACACAAAAAGAGCTTTCAAGATTAATGTTCCCGCTCGGTGATTTCACAAAAGATCAAGTAAGGGAAATATCCGAAGGGTTTGAGCTCTCAGTTGCTACCAAGAAAGATAGTCAAGACGTCTGCTTTATCGCGAAAGATTATAGGAGTTTTATTGAAAATAATTTGCCAGGTTTTTCTGCTAAAGAAGGATTTATAAAAGATTTAAATGGTGAAGTACTCGGTAAACATTTAGGTATTCATAATTTTACAATTGGTCAAAGAAAAAAACTTGGAATAAATTCCTTAAAAGCTATGTACGTGGTTAGTATTAATTTTGATAATAATGATGTAATTGTAGGAAACAAGGAAGATCTATACTCTAAAGTTTTGTTTGCAAATAATTTAAATTGGACTGTAAACCCTAATGATTTAATCGAAAAGAAAATTGAGGCAAAAATTCGGTACAGAAGCCCTGAGTCTTTAGCAAGTATAAGATTCATTGACAATAGACTTCATGTATTATTTGATCAAGCGCAAAGGTCGATAACGCCTGGTCAAGCTATTGTTTTTTATCATAAAGATAGAGTTTTAGGTGGAGGATGGATTGATGAAGTCGGTAGAGAAAATTAGCTTCCTAACATATGGATGTAAGGTTAATCAATTTGATAGTGACAGAATAGCTGCTTCAATTGGAGATAGATTCAAAATAATAGAAGACAATAACTCGTCAGACCTATGTATTGTTAATACCTGTACGGTTACTAATAATTCTGATAATCAAATAATAAATGATATAAAAAAATTAAAGAGAAATAATCCGAAATGTAAGATATTAGTTACGGGTTGCCTTGCGCAGACAAATCCTGAATCTTTGGAAACAGTTTCTGAAGTAGACTATATAGTTGATAATGCTAACAAGTACTTAATACCAAAAGTTTTATCGGAACCCTATATTCCAAAGAAAATCATATCGAATATATTTGATATAGATAAATTTAAAGATTTTAAAATATCGGAAAAGGAAAAAAGGTCGAGAGCTTTTCTTTCAGTCCAGGATGGATGCAGTTTTAGATGTGCTTTTTGTATAATTCCCTTTGCTCGCGGTAAATCAAGGAGTATGGAAACTGAGTCTGTAATTGAAAAGATTAATAACCTTTATGATTTAGGCTACAATGAAGTTGTTATTTCTGGAATTCACTTATCTAGTTATGGAGTTGATATAGGAACAAATTTATTAACACTTCTGAAAGAGATAGAGAACAACACGGATATTCCAAACATAAGACTAAGTTCGATTGATCCAGCAGACACAGGAGATGACATTGTTGATTTTTTTATAAAATCAAAAAAAATATGTCCTTCTTTTCATATATCTCTTCAAAGTGGATCAGAAAAAGTATTACAAATGATGAAAAGAAGATATAAGTTAGAAAAATTTTCTAAAATTATTAGAGCAATTAAAGAAAACAATAAAAATGCTTGTATTGGTACAGATGTAATAGCGGGATTCCCTGGGGAAACAAATGCTTTATTTGATGAGACCTTGAACTACATAAAAAATTCTCCTCTTGACTATTTGCATGTATTCCCATATTCAGATAGAAGAGGGACAAAAGCTTCTAGAAGTAATTGTAAAATTAGCAATGAAGTAAAGAAAATAAGGGCTAAAGCTCTAAGAGAGCTTGGTCAAAGCAAAAAGACGAATTTTTATTCTTCTTTTATAGGTAAGAAGCTTTCTGCGATTATTGAAAGAAATAATCATGCAAGAACGCGAAACTACATTGATGTTAATATTGATGACACAGTTTTATTGAAACCAGGGGAATTAGTCACTTTGGTAATTGATAAAGTTGAAAATGGTAAGGCTTTTGGCCATTACACCTAATTAAGATTCATCTTTATCAATTAACTCGATTCCGAGCTCCTCTAGTTGTTTTTCAGAAAAAACTTTCGATGGAGCCTCAGTAAGTAGGCATGAAGCTTTTTGCGTTTTAGGAAAAGCTATAATGTCCCTAATTGATGGGGAGTCTGTTAGATACATCATTAATCTATCTAATCCAATAGCTAATCCCCCGTGTGGTGGAGTTCCAGACTCCAAAGCATTTAATAAATACCCAAAGTTATCTTCATATTCTTCTTTCTTAATACCTAATATATTAAATATTTTTTCCTGTAGTTCCTTTTTATGAATTCTAATACTTCCACCACCAATTTCAGTTCCATTTAAGACTATATCGTAGGCTTTCGATGAAAGAGCTTCGATTTCTGATTCGTCAATCCTCTCATCTTTTGGCATTGTGAAAGGGTGATGTGTTGAGGTAAGATTCCCATCAACTTTTAGAAATAAAGGAAAATCTGTTATCCATACAAATTCAAATGAATTTTCTGAGATCAAATTTAAATCCTTTCCGAGTTTATTCCTTACTGCAGACATATAATTGTTTACATTATCTTCGTTTCCTGCGCCAAAGAAAATTATATCTCCAGTATTGAATTGTAATTGATCTTTAAGTAATACAATTTCTTCTTCAGAAAAGAATTTTAATATTGGTGATTGAAGCTCTGATTCAAGTACTTTAATCCAAGCCAAACCTTTAGCCCCATGTTCTTGAGCGAATAGAGTTAAGTCGTCAATATTTTTTCTAGTTAAATTTGAGTCTTCTACTTTGATGCACTTGATAATTCCTTTAGAATTTACAACATCTCTAAATACTTTAAATTCAGTATTTTTAAAAATATCAGTAATTGTTTGAAGTTCGAGACTGAATCTTAAGTCTGGCCTATCATTCCCATATTTTTCCATTGATTCACTATATGATATTCTTTTAAATTCTGGGCTTAAATCTATATCTTTAGTTTCCTTGAAAATCTTTTTTAAAAGTTTTTCTACAATCGAGATAACGTCATTTTCATCTACAAATGACATTTCTAAATCAATCTGTGTAAACTCTGGTTGTCTGTCTGCCCTTAAATCTTCATCTCTAAAGCATCTAACAATTTGGTAATATCTATCAAAACCCGAAGTCATTAAGATTTGTTTTAATATTTGAGGAGATTGAGGCAATGCAAAAAAAGAATTTTGATGTATTCTGCTTGGGACTAAATAGTCTCTAGCCCCCTCAGGGCTGGATTTAGTTAGGTAGGGGGTCTCGATATCAATAAATCCATATTTATCAAAGAAGTTTCTAGCAATCATCATCACTTTACTTTTTAAAACAAAATTACTGTTTATATTAGGCCTTCTAAGGTCCAGATATCGATATTTTAACCTTATGTTTTCATCTGCATTTATTTCTTCTTCAATTTGAAAAGGTAGTGGTACAGATAGATTTAGAACTTCTGCTGTATTAATAAGAACTTCGATTTTCCCCGTATCAATATTTTTATTGATAGTATTATCAGTTCTTAGCCTAACAATGCCAGAAATCTGAATTACAAATTCGTTTCGAACAGTTTCAATAATTTTATGAACCTCTGAGGAGTTCTTTGGATCTGATACGATTTGGATGATTCCTGATTTGTCCCTTAAGTCGATAAATATAACTCCACCATGATCTCTAATTGATGAGCACCACCCAGAAATGGTTATAGAATCACCTTCATTTCTTTCATTGAAAGTTGCACAATAGTCGGTTCTAAAACTAGTTTTCATGATTGAAAATTAATCTTAACCCCATTTGTTAAACATCACAAGAAGAGTATAATCAATTCAATCAAATGAAAGAATTTAAATGTGGTACAGTCTCAATTATTGGAAAGCCAAACACAGGCAAATCAACATTAATAAATGCCTTAACTGGAAGAAAGATTTCGGCAGTCTCAGATAAACCAAATACTACAAGAAATAAAATATTAGGCGTCTATAACTCAGAGGACTGCCAAATAATTTTTTTAGATACACCAGGGATACAAAAATCTAGTAAATTTTTAAACCGTATAATGGTGCAGTCCTCATATCAAGCTATAGGTGAATCCGATGTTGTATTGGTCATTGTAGACGGATCAAAAAGATCGACCTTTGATAATGATGAAATAGCACCCAAGATAGTTGATAAGAAGCCGGTTATAGCTATAAACAAAATTGATTTAATAAAGAAGAGTAAAATATTAAATATTGTTAATGTACTAAAAGATAAATTCCTATCGGTTGACTCATTTGTTCCAATAAGCGCTTTGGAGAAAGAAGGGCTAGATATTCTTATATCAGAGTTTAAAAAAGTATTACCAGTAGCAGACAAGATTCTTCCAGATGATGTTGTTACAGATCAACCTGAAAAATTTTATATTTCTGAAATAATTAGAGAGAAAATTTTTAACACATTTTATCAAGAGGTTCCATATAGAACAGCAGTAGTTATTGAACAAATAATTGATAAGAAAAAATTAACTTCAATTCAGGCTTATATAATAGTTGAGAACTCGCATCATAAACAAATTATAATTGGAAAAAGTGGTTCAATGATTAAGAAAATAGGAATTGAAAGCCGAGAAGATATAGAAAATTTTTTATCCACAAAAGTTTTTCTTGATTTGAGAGTTAAAATAGATTCTACGTGGCTAAAGATTAAAGAAAAGGCTTTTAATTATTCAAGTATTTAATTATTCCCCGGTAAATTTAGGAGTTCTCTTTAGTTTAAAAGCATCTTGAGCCTCTATATAGTCTGAGCTATTAGCAGCTTTAATAATAGTTTTTTTAATCTTTTCATATTCATCTTTATCTACCTTCTGGCTACTTTCAAATGTATTTATAGATTTTTTTATTGATGCAAGTGATAAAGGTGCATTTTGAGAAATTTTTTCGCCAAATTTTATTGATTCATTTAAAACCTCATCTTTGTCAATTATAAAATCAAAAAGATTCATTTCTAATGCATTATCAGAATTAAATTTATCACCTGTAAAAAAAATTTTCTTTGTATTTGATACTCCAATTTTATTAATAAAATTTCGTAAACCAAAATAGTTATAAAAAATTCCTAACTTCACCGGAGGCATGCAAAAGATGCTTTCTTTTGAAAAAAATTTAAAATCACAATTCAACATTACTTCTAAGGCACCGCCAAATATGCTTCCATTAATTGCCGCAATAATTATTTTTGGACTTTCACTTATAACTTCAGATATTTTCATTAAAGGGTGTTTATCTTTGCTTTCATCTAAAATATGAATATTAAGAAGTGATTCTTTTGAATCCATGTTATCAGAGGAGATATCGTATCCTGATGAGAAAATTTTTTCACATTTTGATGTAATAATGACTACTCTAATTTCTAACAAGTCCCTTGTTTCATCGATTAAATTAGAAACAGTTGTTAGCATTTCTTCGTTAAAAGCATTTTTTTTATCAGGTCTATCAAAAGTAATAATTCGAATATTATTAATATCTTCAAATTTAACAAACTTACTCATATCCGTTATAGTAATCTATTATATTTTTAAAGCGAGTTTGATATGCCATTATATGAATTTGAATGTAAAGACTGTATGAAGAAATACAATAAAGATATTACTGCTTTGTCTGAATCTTTGGATAAAGAGACTGCCGAGAAGGTTATGAAAAGAAATAAGAATTTTCTTTATATTGAAGTTCAGCGTATTAAAAATGAAAAAACAATTTTTTCTGTTGGAAAAGAGGGTAATAAAGGTATTAGAAGATACAGATATAAAATGGCTAAAGATAAATTATTATTTTTAGAGTTAAAAGATTTTAGATTCACGGAGTTATTTTTTCAAGATGAAGAAATACCCTCTACTGTTGACTGTCCGTCAAACAAAAAATGTAAAAATGTAGTTAGAATCTTTTCGCCCTTTAAAGCAATTTTTGAGAAAAGGGGTGGACTTAAAGATAGAGCTCCACAGCCTGGAGACCCTGTTCAATGGCATAAAGATTACAAGGTTATGAAAGATGAAGAGCAAGCCTCGAACTGGGTTGGGCAAGACCATTTGGACCAATACTTTGGTAATTCACAACATGATGGTTCTTATGGGTCCGAATAGGAGTTCTTATGCCATTATATGAATTTGAATGTAAAAGTTGTAAAGAAAATCTTTTTAAAGCTCTTGCAATGATTGAGAAAAAGATTGATAAGAAGACTCTGGCAAGCATTATTAAAAAATTTAAAAATATAAACGGAATACAGGTTGTAGATTTAGTTTCAGAAGAATTGATTCAATCTTTAGGTGCAAGAGAAGAGCAGGATCTTGAAATTGATTTATATATTGATGAAGGGAAAAAGATGGTCTTATTTTATGTCCCTTCTTTTAGATTTTCAGAGTTAATTTTTGATGAAGAAGATGAAAAGAATCTTGAAACTAAGTGTTGTAAAAAAGGTGATATCGAGAGAGTAATTTCCTCATTTTCATATACTTCTGATTTGTCTACCGATGCTCCAAAACCTCCAGGTTTAAAAGACTTGCCTCCAGAAATTCGTGGGAGAGTTAATTTTAGTGAAATGATTGAACCAAAGGATCAACCAGCAAACATCAAAGCTGATAATCGATACAAGCATCAGTATATGGATAAGTCCAAAACTAAACTACTTTAAAGATATTCTTTTGATAATTATCTTGGGTTATCTTCTACGTATTTAATAAACTTGATTAAGATTCCTTTCTTATCATCTGGAATATCTTTGTAAGATTGCTTAAATTTAAGCTTAATCATCAGCAGAATATGAGCATAAGGATTCCTTCCTTTAGGATGATTCTTGTTGACAGGCAATTTGTCCTTCAACCTATCTCCTGTTTCCTGTATTATTGACCAAAGTTCTTTGCGATTTTCTTCATTCATCTAAAGTATAATCTTTCTTTTTTTTGCCGATCCTTCTTTCGAGTTCGAAGTAAATATCGTCTAATTTAACGTTATGATATGCGAGTCCAACCATCATATGGAAGAGCAAGTCAGCGTATTCATAAATTATCTTATCTTTCTCGCCGTTTTCAGATGCCTCAATTGACTCATCACATTCTTCTTTAATTTTTGACAGTATCTTGTCTAATCCATCTTTAAACAAGCTAGATACATAGGAGTCATTATTGCTTTCATCTTTCTTTCTTTTTTCGATTGTAGCAAAAACTTCATTTAAAACATTTGATTCATTTGATATTTTCTTGTCATCCATTACAGTATTCAATATACATTAAACTGAAAGGAAGGAAATAAATAATGGCTAGAGTTACTATCGAAGATTGCTTAGAAAAAGTTGAAAATCGTTTCGAGCTTTCTGTTGCTGCAATGAAACGTGCTAAAAACATATATAATGGAGCTAAATCTTTATCTGATGAAAAGAATAAACCTGTTGTTTTAGCTTTAAGAGAAATAGCTGAAGAGAAAGTAGTGGCCGTTAAAAAACCTATTAAAGAATAGCTACGTTTAGCCTTCTTTTTTTAAATAGTTAAAAATGTCAAGACCAACCCTTGTTGAAAATCTTACCTATCATTTTACTAATAATTATAAATTCACTTCTATTAATACAGATAAAAATACTGTTGAGTCTTCAGTGTCGATTATTTTACGAAAGATTGATTTGAATTATGAAGTTTTACTTATAAAAAGAACAGTGAGGAAAACAGATAAATTTTCTGGTCATATGGCCTTTCCTGGCGGAGTGAAAGAAAAATTTGATAAAAATAGTTTATCTACGGCTAGGAGAGAAACAAAAGAAGAGGTCGGGTTGGACTTGGAAAAAGACAGCGTTTATATTGGAAGATTTAGTGATTACCGTCCTGTAAATCCAGAGGCAAATAGATTTATCGTTAGTCCATTTATTTTTTATCTAACCAATTCAAAGGTTCATCTTAAAAAGTGCCCGGAGGAAGTTGATGATGCTGTATGGATTCCGCTGGATATATTATTGCTAAATTTAGAGAACAGTAACCGTAAAGGACTAAGATACGATAAGCCTTATAGTGATAATGTATTTGAATATAAAGGATACAAAATATGGGGAATGACAGGGAAAATATTGTATGCTTTTTTATTAGAGATTGAACGTTATACAGCTTAGAATTTATATTTTACTTTAATCATTTAAGTGATAGAATAAAAAAATGGGTAGTGTTAATAAAGTTATTCTTCTTGGTAGGCTTGGTGCTGATCCAGAAGTTAGGTATACCCAAGATCAAACACCCGTAGCTTCTTTTAATATTGCGACTTCGATAAGTTTTAAAAATAAGTCTGGTGAGAAAGTTGATAAGACTTCATGGCATCGATGTGTGGCATGGAGGAAAACAGGAGAGGTGATAGGGCAATATTTTAAAAAGGGGAATCAAATTTATATTGAAGGTTCTCTTGAGAGCAGATCTTATGAAGATAAAAGTGGGGAGAAGAAATTTATTACCGAGGTTGTAGTAAATAATTTCCAATTTGTTGACTCCAAAGGAGGAGGTTCAGCTCAAACTGATGATAACTTCCTTGATGATTTTGACATTGAAAGTTCATCCAGTGACGACGTACCTTTTTAAATGACTAGCAAAATTAATATTGTTTTGCTTTGTGCTGGTAAAAGTTCAAGGCTAAGATTTAATCTACCTAAGGTAATACTTCCAATTAATGGCAAAACTCTTTTGGAGCGGAGTCTATTTAATCTGAACAAGCTTTCTCCCTCTAAGATAGTCGTAGTTGCAGGATTTAAAAAAGATTTGGTGATCAATCTCGTTAATCAACTTGATTATCCAAATATTGAATGCGTAGAACAAAAGGAACAGTTAGGTACTGGTCATGCATTAAAGAAAGCATCTAGTTTATTGGATGAAAACTCAGTTTCACTTATTGTTAATGGAGACACACCCTTTATTGATTTTGATACTATCAAGTCGGCGCTTGATGATTACAAAAAGAATAAGTCTGTTTTTACTATTGCCACTTCAACACCAGCATCTCCTTTTGGATACGGCAGAATCCTTAGGGATAATGAGAAGCAAATTTTAGATATAGTTGAGGAAAGAGATTGTAACAGTCAGCAAAGGTTAATTAAAGAAGTTAACTCAGGGTTATATTTAATATCAACTGAGGAACTAAAAAAATATATTAATAAAATAAAGAAGAACAAGAATTCAGAATATTATTTAACAGATCTTGTAAATATATTTGTACGAAATGGAATGAGAGTGGATTCAATTCCAATAAAAGATGAAAGGAAGTTTATTAATATAAATACTTTTGATGATTACCGTAAAGCACATGATCTTGATAAAATGTTTATTTACGAAGAATGTATTAAAAAGAATATATTTTTAGCAGATCCTAATTCTTTCCAAAAGGACCTAGAAGTAAAGTTGTCAAAAAATATTTATATAGGTGCTAATGTTATTTTAAAAGGAGATACTGAAATAAAAGAAAATGTTCGAATAGAAAGTAATGCCTATATTTCTAATTCCTACGTTGGAAAAGGAGCTTTAATTAAGCCATATACCTCGATTGAAAGTTCACAAATTGGTCCAGATGCACAGATAGGACCATTCTCAAATTTAAGACCAGAATCAAATATAAAAAACAAAGCTAAAATTGGAAATTTTGTTGAGGTAAAAAAGTCTGAAGTTGGACCTGAATCAAAGGTTCCTCATTTATCATACATTGGTGATACAAAAATGGGATCGAAGGTGAACATAGGCGCTGGAACAATTACATGCAATTATGATGGTTTCAGTAAGCATAAAACGAATATAGGTGATAATGTTTTTGTAGGAAGCGATACGATGCTTATAGCTCCGATAAAACTAGGTAAGGGGTCAACTACTGGGGCTGGTTCAGTTCTTAGTTCTGATATCCCAGAACATTCATTAGCAGTGACAAGAATAAAAGAAAAACATATTAAGAACTGGAAGAGAAAGCCGAAAAAATAATCATGTGCGGAATATATAGCGTTTATTCAGGAAAAAGCATCGGATTTAAATCCTTTTTTTTATCTTTGAAAGAATTAGAATATAGAGGATATGATTCTGCTGGAATGTCTTATTTATATAAAGATAAATTCGTAACGTGTAAGACTACAAAAAAAATTAAGATGTTAGAGAAGAAAGTAGACAGAAAAATAAAATCATCTCTAATTCTTGGACATACAAGATGGGCGACACATGGAAAGCCATCTATAAAAAATTGTCATCCCCATTCTTGTCGAAGAATTTTATTAGTGCATAACGGCATTGTTGAGAACTTCCAGCAGCTTAAAAAAAGTAAATATCTAAGAGGAAAAAGTTTTAGTACCGATACAGATTCTGAAGTTATTGTTCAATTGGTAGAGTATTTCTATGAAGTAACAAATAATTTATCTGAAGCAGTTTTTAAAGTTGGGAAAATTTTAAAAGGGTCAAATGCCTTCCTGTGTGTTGATAAAATGAAGCCAAAAACACTTGTTGCTTATAAAAACAAAACACCTCTCTTCTTCGGCTTGAAGACTAATAAGGAATTAATTTTTTCTTCTGATACAAATGCTATGAAGAGTGACCTTGATAAATATTATTTTTTAAAAAATGAAGAGATAGTTGAGATTCATAATAGTGATTTTAAATGTTTTAATTCTAAATATAACGAAGCCAAATTAAAGTTTGTAAAATTTAATAAGGACTCTACATTGCCAAAAATCTTAAATAACAAGAATAAATCAGTAACCTATCAGGAAATAATTTCTCAAAAGGAATTAATTCCAAAGTTGTTTAAAAATAAGAAAGATATTTTAAGTAAAATAAAAAAGATAAAAAGACCAGATGAGATTGTTATAATTGGCTGTGGTTCCTCATATAATGCAGCAATGCTTGGTAAGTATAATTTTGAACTTATTACTGGAATTCCAACCTCAATTTATAGACCCTCAGAGTTTACTTTTTTTAATAAAAGATCAAAAAAGGTGTTATACATATTTATTTCCCAGTCAGGAGAGACTGCCGATACTTGTGATTTAATTGAAGCAAATAAGGATTATTTTAGTAATTCAGTATCTATAGTCAATAATTCAGATTCGAGATTAGTTAAAAGTACAAAATATAATATAGATTTATCCTTAGGTATCGAAAAGGGAGTTGCTGCTACAAAAACATTTACCGGTCAAATTATAGCTTTATATATTATGGCTTTTAATTATTCGACTAATTCAAAGGATTTTTCTTTAGGTAATGACTATAAGAATTTTTTTAATAATGAACTACCAGTCCAGAGAATTGCAAAAAGATTTCATAAAGCGAAGAATTTTTTTATTTTAGGAAGAAATTATACATATCCAATAGCATTAGAGGCAGCACTAAAAATTAAAGAAATATCATATATACATTCTGAAGGATCGCTTTCATCTGAAATGAAGCATGGTCCTATAGCACTCCTAGATAATAATTTTCCAATCTTATATTTACTATCTGATAATAAAGAAACTGTTTTAAAAGAAATAACAAATTTATATGAAGCACATACAAGATCAAAAAAAATAATTCTTTTTGGCACATCTAAATCAATTAAGATGATTGATTTAGAATTTTTGTCTAAAATTGATTATATATCCGTTCCTGATAAATCTCATGGACTGCTTCCAATATACTTCACTTTATTAATTCAATTATTTTCATATCATTTAGCAAAATATAAGAATTTACCGATAGATCAGCCAAGGAATTTAGCTAAGGTAGTTACAGTTGCATAAAAGTTTATTATAATTCTTTACATGAATGTTTTAGTTGTAGGTTCAGGCGGTAGAGAGCATGCAATATGTTGGTCAATTTTAAAAAGTCCAAAAGTTACTAAAGTTTTTTGCGCCCCCGGTAATGCAGGGATTGGTGAGATAGTTGATATTGTAAACATTGATGCCACTAATTTAGATGCCTTATTAAACTTTGCATTACAAAAAAAAATAGATTTAACAATAGTTGGACCTGAACAACCACTTTCTATTGGAATAGTAGATTTGTTTAGAAGTAATGGATTATTAATTTTTGGACCAGATAAGAATTCTTCACAATTAGAATCTAGTAAAGAATTTTCAAAAATTTTTATGATTAATAATGATATACCAACTGCAAGCTTCAAAAGTTTTTCTGATTATATTTTAGCAAGTAAGTATTTAAAAGAGTCAAAGTATCCACTGGTTGTTAAAGCCGATGGATTAGCGGCAGGAAAGGGTGTAAGGGTTTGCTATTCACATGACGAAGCATCCGAGTTTTTAAAATTTATAATGGAAGATAAGATATTCTCAACTTCTGGTGATAAAGTTGTTATAGAGGATTTTTTAGAAGGGGAAGAAGCTTCCTTCTTTGTTTTTACTGATGGAAAGTCAATTTTGCCTTTGGATTCCTCGCAGGATCATAAAAGACTCTTAGATGATGACCTTGGTCCAAATACTGGCGGAATGGGTGCTTATTCACCTGCACCTATAGTTGATAACGAAACACGGAAAAATATAATGAATGAAATTGTTGATCCTGTATTTAAAGGGTTCAAGAAAGATGGAATTAATTACTCAGGTGTTTTATATATAGGACTAATGATAAAGAACAAAAGGCCAAAAGTTGTCGAATTTAATTGTCGTTTTGGCGATCCTGAAACTCAGCCTCTTTTGTATCGACTAGATTCAGATGCTTTTGATCTTTTTTATATGACTGCTAAAGAGAATCTTGATAATTACGAATTAAAATGGAAGAAAAAATCTTCTATAACCGTAGTTATGGCGGCCAAAGGATACCCAGGTAAATATGATAAAGACATTCCAATAAAAAATTTGCTAGATTTTAAGCAAAAAGGAGTTACTGTTTTTCATGCGGGAACTTCAAAAATCAATGGAGAAATTAATATAAATGGTGGAAGAGTTTTGGGTGTAACTGCGGAAGGTGATAATTTAAAAGAAGCGATTTCCCTAGTTTATGATTCTATAAGAATGATAGATTCCGATAATTTGGTTTATAGAAAAGATATTGGCAAGAAAGGCTTGATAAATTTTTACTAACTCTCTTGACATACTAAACAAGTGTGGCATATTTCAAGGATTAATTATGAGGAAATTATGCCTACAATAACTCAACTAGCTAAGAATGCTAGATTTACTGAGAAGAAAAAAAGTAAGTCTAGAGCTTTGCAAAATAATCCCCAAAAAAGGGGTGTTTGTACTCGTGTTTATACTACTACACCAAAAAAACCAAACTCAGCTTTGAGAAAAGTTGCAAGGATTAGGCTAACAAACGGGATTGAAGTTACTGGCTATATCCCAGGCGAAGGACACAAGCTCCAAGAGCATTCAGTAGTTCTTATTCGTGGCGGAAGAGTCAAGGATTTACCTGGAGTTAGATATCATATAGTTAGGGGATCATTAGATACTTCCGGTGTTGAAGGTAGAAAGCAATCCAGATCAAAATATGGGACAAAGAAACCGAAAGCTAATTAATAAGGATATTTTTTGATATGGCAAGAAAAGGACCAATAAAGAAGAAGATACCAAGCCCTGATACAAGATATAATAAGGTTGCTATATCAAAGTTTATTAATTCATTAATGGTTGATGGAAAAAAAAGTACAGCTGAATCAATATTTTATGACTCATTAGATATTATTAAAAATAAAACAAAATCTGATCCCGTAGAAGTTTTTGAGGAAGCTTTTAAAAATATCCAGCCCACTGTTGAAGTTAGATCTAGAAGAGTTGGTGGTGCAACCTATCAAGTACCAGTTGAAGTTAGCTCCTCAAGAAAAAATTCTTTAGCTATAAGATGGATTTTAACAGCTGCTAGAAAAAGAGATGGAAAAAGTATGGCAATAAAACTAGCCTCAGAAATACTAGATGCAAAAGATAATAAAGGCGGAGCAGCAAAGAAGAAAGAAGATACTTTAAAAATGGCTGAAGCGAATAGAGCTTTTTCACATTATCGTTGGTAGGTTTTAATAAATGAGTAAAGATTTAAATTTAGTTAGAAATATTGGAATAGTTGCACACATTGATGCCGGAAAAACAACTACAACAGAGAGAATACTTTTCTATACAGGTAAGAGTTATAAAATTGGAGAAGTCCATGATGGTGCGGCTACTATGGATTGGATGGAGCAAGAAAGAGAAAGAGGAATAACTATTACCTCTGCTACAACAGCTTGCAGTTGGGATGGCATTGATATTAATATAATTGACACCCCAGGACACGTTGATTTTACTATAGAAGTTGAGCGTTCATTAAAAGTGCTAGATGGAGCATGTGTAGTATTTGATAGTGTTGGCGGAGTTGAGCCTCAATCAGAAACTGTTTGGAGGCAGGCTGATAGATACAACGTTCCAAGAATGTGTTTTGTTAACAAGATGGATCGTACAGGTGCCAATTTCCAAAGAACTGTAGATCAAATAAAAGGACGATTAGGGTCAAATCCAGTAAGGCTTCATATACCTTATTTTAAGGATGATTTATTTGAAGGAATTATAGACTTAATAGAGATGAAATTAGCAATATGGGATGGAGAGTCACTAGGTGCTAAATTTAATTTAGTTGACATACCAGAGGAAATATTAGAGGAAGCAGAATCAACAAGAGAAAACATGCTAGAGCTACTAGCTGATAATGATGAAAGTATAATGGAAGACTATCTTGAAGGTAAGGAAATAGATAGAGAAAGAATAATCGCTGCAATAAGAAAGCAAACTATAAGTTTGGAAATTGTTCCAGTTTTATGCGGCTCAGCGTTTAAAAACAAAGGTGTACAGCTATTATTGGATGCAGTTAAAAGATATTTACCTTCTCCCTTAGATATTCCACCTATTAAAGGTACTAATCCAGATGATGAATCAATAGAGATGGAAAGAATCCCAAGTGATGATGAGCCACTCTCAGCTCTTGCATTTAAAATCATGACAGACCCTTTTGTGGGAACAATTACATATATAAGAGTTTACTCTGGTGTTTTAAATTCTGGTTCTGCTGTATTTAATCCAACTAAGAATAATACAGAAAGAGTTGGAAGATTACTTAAAATGCATGCTGACAAAAGAGAGGATATAACTTCGGTAGGGGCTGGCGATATCGCAGCAGCAGTTGGACTTAAGAATACATATACTGGTGAAACATTATGCGATAAAGGAAATCCCGTAATTCTGGAAAGTTTAAATTTTCCCGATCCTGTCATATCTGTAGCTATTGAGCCAAATACAAAGGCGGATCAAGAAAAATTAGGAATGGCACTTAGTAAGTTGGCGATAGAAGATCCATCATTTAAAGTAAAGGTTGATCACGAAACAAACCAAACAATTATTGCAGGAATGGGCGAGCTTCATTTAGAAATAATCGTCGATAGATTAAAGAGAGAGTTTAGTGTCGAAGCAAATGTAGGTGCCCCTCAAGTAGCATACAGAGAAACTATAAGAAAAGAGAGTGAGGCAGAACAAAAATATATAAAACAGACCGGTGGTAAAGGGCAATATGGTCATGTTAAGATTAGAATCGAACCGCTCGAGACTGGTGGTGGTTTTAAGTTTGTTAATGAGATTAAAGGTGGAACGATTCCTAAAGAATTTATTCCAGCTGTTGAAAAAGGTGTCCAAGAAGCGATGCTTGGAGGGGTTGTAGCAGGGTATGAAGTAGTAGATGTTAAAGTTACTTTGTACGACGGGTCTTTTCATGATGTTGATTCATCAGAAATGGCTTTTAAAATTGCTGGTTCCCTAGCATTTAAAGATGCAGTAAGAAAAGCTGGTGCAGTCGTTCTAGAGCCTGTAATGAAAGTTGAAGTAGTTGTTCCTGAAGATTTTATGGGAACAGTTATAGGAGATTTGAATTCAAGAAGAGGGAGAATTCAGGGCACTGAGTCAAGAGGAGAACTTCAAGGCGTGCAAACAGAGGTTCCATTATCTGAAATGTTTGGTTATGCAACTGATGTACGCTCCTTGACAGAAGGCCGTGCAACATTTACAATGGAGTTTTCAACTTATAGTGATGTGCCACAGCATATTTACGAAAAGATGAAATTAGAAGAAGCGTAATGTCAATAATTAGGAGGGACATATAAAATGTCTAAAGAAAAATTTGAGAGAAATAAACCTCATTGTAATATAGGAACAATTGGTCACGTGGACCACGGTAAAACTACTCTAACCGCTGCTATTACTATGACTTTATCAAAAGCCGGTGGTGGAGAAGCTATGTCATATGCTGATATAGATAATGCTCCCGAGGAAAAAGAAAGAGGAATTACAATTAATACTGCTCACGTTGAATATGAAACTGATACTAGACATTATGCTCACGTTGATTGCCCAGGTCACGCAGATTATGTAAAAAATATGATTACAGGTGCTGCTCAAATGGATGGTGCTATTTTAGTTGTAAGTGCTACAGATGGCCCTATGCCTCAAACAAGAGAACATATTTTGCTAGCAAGACAAGTTGGTGTACCTAAACTTGTAATCTTTTTAAATAAGATTGATCAATTAGGTGGAGACACTGAATTAGTAGAATTGGTAGAATTAGAAGTTAGAGAGTTATTAACAGAATATGGATTTGATGGAGATAACACGCCAATAGTTTCTGGTTCTGCATTGGCTGCAGTTGAAAATGGTGACGCAAAAATCGGTGAAGAAGCTATTACAGAGTTAATGTCCAAAGTTGACGAATGGATTCCTCAACCAGAAAGAGCATTAGATAAGCCTTTTTCTTTAGCTATTGAGGACGTTTTCTCGATTTCAGGTAGAGGAACTGTTGTTACTGGAAGAGTTGAAAAAGGTAAAATCAATTCTGGTGATAAAATTCAAATTGTTGGTATAAAAGATACTACTGAAACAACCGCAACAAGTTTAGAAATGTTTAGAAAAATTTTAGATTATGCAGAAGCTGGCGATAATGTTGGAGTACTTTTAAGAGGGGTTGAAAAAGACGACGTCGAAAGAGGACAAGTTTTATGTGCTCCTGGTTCTATTAGTCCACATAAGAAGTTTGCAGCTGAAGTATATGTTTTAAAGAAAGAAGAGGGTGGTCGTCATACTCCATTCTTCAAAGGATATAGACCTCAGTTCTATTTTAGAACTACTGATGTTACAGGATCTATTGAATTAGGCGAAGGAGTAGAGATGGTAATGCCTGGCGATAATACTACAATGGACGTTGAACTTATTGTTCCAGTCGCAATGGAAGAAGGATTAAAGTTTTCCATTAGAGAAGGCGGAAGAACGGTAGGTGCAGGAGTAATTACTAAAATAACAGAATAAAATAGAGAGATAAAAATTATGGAAACCGCACCAAAAGTTAGAATTAAGCTTAAATCCTTTGATCATAGATTATTGGATAAGTCTACTTTTGAGATTGTTGATACGGTAAAGAGAACCGGTGCCAAGGTTGCAGGTCCAATTCCACTTCCAACCAATATATCTAGAACTTGTGTTCTAAGAGCCCCGCATGTTTACAAGAATTCTCGTGAACATTTTGAGATGAGAACGCATAAGCGCCTTGTTGATATTCTCGAACCTACACAGCAGACAATCGATTCGTTAATGAAGCTCGATTTAGCTTCCGGTGTAGAGGTAGAAATCAAATTACAAGGTGTATAAATGTCTGAAGAAAAAGAAGTAATTGAGAAAACAGATTCAGTTGAAGAATCTAAACCAGATCTAGATTTAGCTCAGGAAAGTCCTGCTGAACCTATTGCAAATGATGTTTCTGAAGAGTCTAAACAAAAAGATGATTCTAAAAATGAAGATAGCAAAAAGGAAATAAAATTAAGTGGACTAATTGGAACAAAAATTGGTATGACTCAAACTATTACAGATGATGGTAAAGTTATTCCAACAACTGTAATAAAGCTAGGACCATGTTTAGCGCTAGAAAAGAAAATCAAAAACCATAAAACTTCCCTCAAAATTGGATACGAGGATGCAAAGCCAAGATTATTATCTAAATCAAAACTTGGTTATTTATCAAAACTGAAAGTTAAGCCTATAAAATATGTTAAAGAGTTTGATTTGCTTAATCCTGAAGTTGAGATAGAGCCTGGAGACGAAATAAAAGCAAATATATTTAAAGAAGGTGATATTGCAGATGTTACATCTAAGTCTAAAGGTAGAGGCTTTGCAGGAGTTATAAAAAGACATAATTTTGCAGGACTAAGACATACTCATGGTACACCACAAAATCAAAGATCTGGCGGATCTATTGGTGCATGTGCTTATCCAGGGCGTGTTTGGAAGGGTCAAAAAATGGCTGGAAGATATGGCGGAAAGAAATCAACAATACAAGGTCTTAAAGTTTTAGGTATAGATTTAGAAGATAATTTAATTTTAATTAAGGGCTCAGTTCCTGGTTCGAATGGCTCTGTAGTCTATGTTAATCATACGAGGAAAGGTTAATGAATATCAATATAGTTAACAGTAAAAATAAAGAAGTAGGAAAGTTTGATTTAGATTTTGATGATAATTTAGAGATCAATAGAAATGCTATTAGTCAGGTTGTAAAATGGCAACTTTCTAAGCGTAGATCAGGTTCAGCTTCAACTAAAAACCGTGCTCTTGTAAACGCTAGTAATAAAAAACCATTTAAGCAAAAAGGTACTGGAAATGCTAGGGCGGGATCTAGAACCTCTCCTATTTGGCGTGGTGGTGGAGTTATATTTGGGCCACAAACAAAAGATTGGTCTATAAATGTTCCAAAAAAAATAAGGAAGCTTGCATTATTACATAGTCTTTTATATAAAATTCAACAGGAAACAATAACAGTAGTTGATTCAATAGATCTTAAATCACATAAGACTAAGGATCTTATTGGACTACTAAAGCCTTTTAACTTAAATGATAAAACACTAATTATTTCAGACATTGATAATGAAAATATTAATCTGGCTTCAAGAAATATTAACAAACTTAAGTTGATTAAATCAGCTGGTGTTAATGTTTATGATTTACTAAATTATAAATCTATCTTAATAGATAAAGAAACTCTTACAGCACTTATAGAGAGGTTGAATAAATGAAAAAATATGTTTCAGATATTATTATAAAGCCTCTAATAACAGAAAAAACTCAGCTTATGAGTCGTGAAGAATGCTACGTTTTTGAAGTAAATCCTAAATCGACTAAAAATGAGATTAAAGATGCAATTCAAAAATTCTTTGATGTAAAAGTTAAAGATATTAGAACATCAATAAAGCCTGGGAAGAAAGTTCTTAGAGGTGGAAGACCGGTAGGTAAAAGGTCAAAACAAAAAAAGGCATTTATAACTTTAAAAGAAGGAAAAATAGAAATAGTTCAAGGAGTTTAGTATGGGAATCAAAAAATATAAACCAACAAGTCCTGGAAGACGTTTTATGACATCAGCTGATTATGATGAAATTACTACTAAATCTCCATATAAGCCTTTAGTAACTTTTTCTCATAATAAAAAAGGTAGGAATAATCTGGGAAGGATAACTTCAAAAAGTCGTGGTGGAGGCCATAAACAATTATATAGAATTATAGATTTTAAAAGAGATAAGTTTGATGTTACCGGCATTATAAAAACAATAGAATATGATCCAAATCGAACAGCAAGAATAGCCTTAGTTAATTATATGGACGGTGAAAAAAGATATATACTTGCACCTTTGGGAATTAAAATTGGTGATAAAATAGTTGCTTCATCAAAAACTGAAATTAGTAACGGGAATTCCTTGGAGCTTAAAAATATTCCTGAAGGCACAATTATACACAACATAGAACTATCACCAGGCAATGGTGGCAAGCTGGCAAGATCTGCAGGAACGTATGCTCAAGTTCTTGGTAACGAAAATGATTTA
>PAOQ02000019.1 GCA_002708105.2 bacterium
CCTGTGTTTGGAGATGTTGATAGATAATGCTAAATTCCTTTATAACATTTGTCCTACCAATCTTTAAGACTATATCAATTCTGATTTTAATTGTTGCATATCTTGTATGGCTTGAAAGAAAAGTTGCAGCGAAAATGCAATCTAGGGTTGGGCCTTACAGTGTAGGCTACCCCCATGGATGGCTTCAGCCTTTAGCAGATGCCCTTAAGCTTATGTCTAAGGATGATTCTATACCAAAGAATTCAGACTCATTACTATTTAATCTTGGTCCTATTTGGATTATGGTAGTAAGCCTCGCATCATTTGCCCTACTTCCATTCTATTTTGACAATCCAATGCTAAATGTTGATTTAAGTTTAATGCTATTTATTGCTATTAGCTCATTAATTATAATTGGTATATTTATCTCTGGATGGTCTTCAAATAATAAATATGCATTGATTTCAGTTCTTCGTATGACGGCACAAATAATTTCTTACGAAATTCCCCTCATAATTTCATTGCTTATACCGTGCATCCTTATTGGAAGTCTTAGTTTTGGTGAAATAATAGAATTTCAAGAAAATGTCTGGATGGTTTTCTATCCTATCCTTGGACAAGTATGCTTTATAATTTTTATGGTATCAGCCTTGGCTGAAGGGAACAGAATACCTTTTGACTTGTCAGAAGCAGAATCTGAACTAATATCTGGCTATACAACAGAATATTCAGGGATTAAGTTCGCACTTTTTTATCTAGCTGAGTACGTTCACTTGTTTGGAATTTGTGTATTAGGCTCAATAATTTTTTTTGGTGGTCCCAATGGACCATTCTTTCAAGGGAATATCCTAATTGTTTTAAAAGCATTAATTTTCTTCACAGTTATACTTTTTATAAGGTGGAGCTTTTTCAGAATTAGAATTGATCAGCTCTTAAGATTTAATTGGATAAAATTAATTCCAATTTCTTTTACTGCGTTATTAATGGCATGTTTTGTAAAATATTATATGGACTTTAATTAAAATGAATTTATTAAAAATTGTTAAAAATATATATAGAAACCTATCTTTCACATTAAGTAATGTTACTAAGCCAGCTGTGACAATTAAATATCCTGAAGAAAAAAGGAAATTTCCTCATAAATTAAGATTAGGTACTTTTGGTCTTACATCAGACAAAGAAACTGGGGAAGAAAATTGCATAGCATGTAAGTTGTGTGAAAAAATATGCCCTTCCCAAATAATAGAAATAGATATTGAAAAAAGAGATGGTAGAGGTTGGGCAAAGAAATTTAATCTAGATCTTCAGAGCTGCATTCAATGCGAACTTTGTGTTCAAGTATGTCCAGCTGATGCGATAATAATGATGCAAGAAGCAGAGAAACCAACCACTTCCAGAGCGGATCTATACTTAACCAAAAATAAAATGATGAGAAATGCAGAAAAATATGAAGAGTCTTGGGCTAACGGTACTCTTCTTCAAGAAAGCCATACTCCAACCCCGGTGAGTAAAGATGATTGAAATACTAATTAATATTTTTTGCGTTTTAGCAATAGCTACCTCTTTAACAACATGTTTGAGTTCTAAAATTATTAGATCTACTTTCTTCTTTGGTATAACACTTTTTCTAGTGGCTTTTATTTTTATGATAGTTGGCTCTAATCTTTTGGGGGTTGTTCAAATATTATTATATACAGGTGGAACACTAATTTTATTTCTGTTCTCAATATTCCTTACTGGGGATTGGGATTATAACAATCTCGGGGAAACATTTCACAAACCTTTTTTTGCAATATTAATTTCTTTTTTATTTTTTCTAACGACAAGTTACTTAATAACCACCTCTGAAACTTTTGAAAAATTAGAAAAAAGCTTTAACGGTTATAAAATATTTTCTATAGAAGCTATAAGTTCTTCTTTATTTAATGATTGGATTTTTATTTTAGAACTGTCATCAATTTTACTACTTGCGACAATAGTTGGCTGTCTTACATTATTAAAATTCAGGAAGGAGGTTGATTAAATGTTTATGACATTAATTTATACCTCTTTGTTAATAAGTAGTATTGGTATTTTTATGCTTTTAAGTAAAAAACACATACTTTCAATACTAATAGGAATAGAATTGTTCCTCAATGGTATAAATCTTTTCTTTATTACAATTTCAAAATCCTATTCGGATGATATAGCAAATATATTTATTCTTTTTATTCTTGTAATAACTGCATGCGAAGTTGCTATTGGATTGGCAATCTTTTTGCTTAATCAAAGAATTAACAAAACTATTGATATAAACCACTTAAACAGGCTGCGAGACGAATAAGTTATGAATACAAGCATATTAATTTTATCATTCTTACCCATATTGACCCTCCTCATTGGAAAAGCCTTTAACTTTAATAGGTATTTGAACTATGCCGTCCCAATCTTAATTTATTTAATTATTTTAGCAACCCTTTTTAAAGTTACTCCTTCAGAAATTTCAAATACTTTTTTAACAGTTAAAAATAATCAAATTGACCTTTTGTTTAACTTTTCTAATTCCTACACTTTGATGTCAAAGGTTGTACTTCTTATATCAATACTAGTATTGCTTTACTCGTCGAAATTCATGCATAACGAGAGTGAAAGAAGTCATAGTAGGTACTTCCTATACCTAATTGTTTTTATTACTTCTATGTTCCTCTTTACCTTATCAAATGATTTATTTAGTAGCTTCATTTTTTGGGAAGTTCTTGGGTTATCTTCCTATTTTTTAATAGGGTTTTGGAATAAAGATTCTGAAGCAATAAAATCCTCGACTATAGCTTTTTGGATCACAAGATTTGGAGACTTATTCTTTTTAGGTGGCATAGTTTTAATATTTTCTCTAACTGGAACATTGAGCATCGAAAAAATAAATTCTCTGACTTCATCATCTTTAATAAGTTTGGAAATCCCATTCATTTTAATAATAATTGGAATTTTTTCTAAATCTGCACAATTTCCATTTAACATCTGGCTTCCTAAAGCAATGAAAGGTCCTACTCCAGTTTCTTCATTAATTCATTCTGCAACTATGGTCGTCGCAGGTGTTCTTCTTTTATACAAAATACATCCTGCCATCTCAAGCAGTGGGTTATCCCTAAACCTCATAGCCATAATTGGAATTATTTCATCAGTTTTAGGAGCAATTGCGGCATTCTTTGAGGATGATTTAAAAAAGATATTAGCTTTTTCAACTATTTCTCATATCGGACTAATGTTCTTGGCTATTGGTATAAGCAAACCAGACTTGGCTTACTTCCACATGTTTAGTCATAGTTTTTTTAAATCATTATTATTTTTATATGCAGGAGTAATAATATTAATTAATGGAACGTCAAGTCTTGAGAAACTTAAAGGGTCTATTAATATAAAATCAACGGCAGGAATTGTTCTTTTAATAGCTTGCTGTTCTCTTAGTTCTGTTTACTTTTTTACTGGATCTTACTCAAAAGAATTCATTGTCTTTAGCTTAATAAACCAAAAACACTTTATTCTTAGTTCTTTAATGTTAATAGGAATCATCTTCACTTGTTTATATTCAGCAAGAATCTTTTTTACTTTAATTAATTTTAATACAAAAGGACTTAAAGAAGTAAAAATTAACGCAAGGTTTTTAATCCCTCTTGTCATTCTTTCTGTATTTTCCTTGCTAGGATTTTTCACAATGGGATTATTTCAAACTGATATTACCATTATTAAAGTTCCTCACAATTTACAATCTATATTATTACTACAATTATTAACTTTTCTTATTTTCTTCCTATATTTTAGATATAAAGATTCCTTACTAGTTAGATTAAAACAATTCAACTCTGTATCTAATGCTTTTTTTAAGACAGACTTTATCTATCTTGAAATTTATGAAAAAGTTTTCAAATCTTCATCAATCTTTATAGCATGGTTTGATAGAAATATTATTGATGGAATTATCAACTTATTGCCATTCAAAATATTGCAAATCTCAAGAGATCTAATGTCATTGCAAGATGGGTATGCAAAATCATACGCTCTTAGAACTATAATTTTCTTTATTTTATTTATTTTAGTAATGAGTATCGTTGATAGCTCTTTGATTATAGGAGAATTAAAATAATGTTTATTTTATCAATTTTGGTATTACCTTTATTGCCTATTTTTCTAATAAACTTATTTTCCAAAGAATTAAAATATGTTAGGACCATCCCAATAATTAGTTCAATTGCAACTTTAATAATAATTTTTCTCTACATAAAAACAAACAACTTGCTTTATATCGAAAGTCACTATGAATTAATAACCTTATACCCTATTTTCCCATTGCTTGGAATTAATATGTCCTTTTCAATTAATAAAATTTCTATAGTACTTTTAATCCTTGCAAATCTAACAATAATGACAGCTCTCTTTTCTACTTTTAAAATTAAAAAAAGACTTAGTCATCTAAATACATTAATACTAATTATCTCTATTGGTATTTATGGCTTAATAATTTCTGATGACCTTTTCATTTTCTTCCTTTTTTATGAAGTTGCAGTTGTACCAATGTTCTTAATGATTACGAATTGGGGATATGATTTAAAAAGAGAAGTTTCTGGACCATTTCAAAAGGTACTCTCAAGTCTATCTGTAGGAACAAAATCATACGGTGCTTACAAAATAACTATCTACCTTCTTGTTGGTTCCCTTATGATTTTTCTTGGATTGGGAATTTTAGGTATCAACGAAGGAACTTTCTCAATCAATGAAATATTAAACAATAATAATATGGCTTCTAACAATGGGATTGCTTTTCTCTTCTTGGTCCTTGGCTTTGGGTCCCATTCCGCTCTTTGGCCAATGCATACTTGGGCTCCAGATGGACATGGAACAGCACCCACTGCGGGATCAATTATTTTTGCTGGAATATTAATGAAAATTGGAATTATTGGATTTATTAAGATAATCATTACAGTCTTTCAACCAATATTTCTTGAATATTCCTATATAATTATGTTATTAGCCTCGATAAATATCATTTATGGAGCCTTTACTGCAATGATGCAAGATGATTTAAAATATCTAGCAGCATATGCCTCTTTGTCTCACATAGGGTACATTTTTCTGGCCCTTGCAATGAATAATGAAATTGGTATTAGTTCAGCCATTCTTCAAACAATATCTCATGGATTAATTATTTGTCTTTTATTTTTTAGTGTTGGTCTCATCTTTAATGCTAAAGGGACAAGATCAATTAAAGAACTAAATTCTCTTTCGGATAATTCTCCATTTATATCAAATATTTTTATTTTTTCTGCATTTGCAAGCATAGGCTTTCCTTTAACAAGTGGTTTTATTGCAGAATTTTTAATAATTACTAGCGTAGCAACTTCGCCACAGCCTATTTTAATTATAGTCCCACTGATTGGAATTTTCATAACAACTCTTTATATGTTTAGAACTGTTAAAAAGATATGTCTAAGATATGTAGGTAACAACGAGCTTACAAAAGGGGCAGCCACTGATGAAAAAATAATATGTATTTTATTAATGATTGTAATTATTACCATGGGAATATTCCCTGAATTATTTTTAAATTTTATTGAAGGAGAATCCATAAGAATTATTATGGGCATATAGGTTATGGAACAAATAAAGTTTTTACTTCCAGAAATAATTTTAGTGCTTCTATCCTTTGCACTGCTAATAAATTCAATTATTGATCAAGACGATAAAGAAATTACTAATAAGATTCTTCTTATTCTTGGCTCTATAATCTCAATTATTATATTGGTAAATCTTAAGGAATACGGTCTTTATCTTAACGATACTTTTGAAAACAATGAATTAACCAGTAAGATTAAAATTTTGTTGGTCGTTGGCACCTTGCTTACTTTGCTGTTAATTTCAAATTCAAAAACCGAGCAATTTAAAAAGTTTTTTGATGAATATTGCTTCCTGCTTATCTTATCCCTAGTTGGGGGGATGATTGTTGTATCATCTAGAGAGTTTTTGACCCTTATAATTTCTTTTGAGATTCTCAGTATTCCAATATATTTAATAACAGCAATGGGACCTAATTCAAATAAATCTATTGAAGCATCTACAAAACTTTTCTTTTTTGGAACTCTATCAACGGTTTTTTTAATATTTTCAGCAGTTTTATTTTATTCACTATCGGGAAGTACATATTTTAATGAAATAAATTGGGTATCAAAAGATGCGATAATTATCTTGAGCACGATATTCCTACTGATAACGATGAGCTTTAAATGCGCTCTATACCCATTGCATTTTTGGGTTTCAGATACATATGAATCTGCACCGATGAACTTACTTCCGTTTTTAAGCACTATTCCTAAGATTGCTATTATAGCTTTCTTATACTTTTTCTTTCAAAACTTATACTTATATGATTTGAACACAAGTGTTCTAAATATAGTCTCAATTCTAATTATAATATCGATTGTATTTGGATCTATTTTAACAGTTAAGCAAGATAAAATTCTAAGACTTTTGGCATATTCGGGTATCCCACATGCTGGGATTATGCTTATCTGTGCAATTAACCCTCTACCTATTTCTTCTGATTTCCTCATTTTATACTTTACTTTCTATATTTTTTCTAACATTGGCCTCTTTATTTGCATTAACTGCTTACCAAAAATTGATAAAGATATAAAAATTGGAGATTTTAAAGGCCTTTATAAAGACTGTCCTTTTATTTCAATATCTCTTATATGTTTTTTGCTTTCCCTGGCCGGTGCACCTTTATTTGCGGGTTTCTGGGGTAAATTTAATGTTGCCTTGATTTCATTTAAATCTTTTGGCCCCTTCTTGCCAATACTTATTTTATCAAGTGCCGCAATCTCTTTTTACTATTATATTAAAATAATAAGAGCAGTTTTTGACGACAAACCAATTAATCAGCCATCTATATTTCAGACAAATTTAATGAATAAAATTCTAATAATGATTTGTATTATTGTAACAATAACTCTTGGACTGAATCCAAATCTGCTTACCTGGATTCTCTAGGTAAAGCTTTTCTACCTATTATTGACACCAACATAATCTCTAGAATCATAGCCGGTATAAACTTGTCTAGGTCTTGCAATTTTCTGATCTTTATCGGCTAACAATTCCTTCCATTGGGCTAGCCATCCAGGAGTTCTACCTATTGTAAATAAAACTGTAAACATATCTTTTGGTATACCCATGCTTTCATAAATCAAACCAGAATAAAAATCTACATTAGGATATAAATTTCTTCCCTTAAAGTAATCCTCACTTAGTGCTATCGCTTCTAATTCCAATGCAATATCTAATAGAGGATTTGTTCCAGTAACACTAAATACTTTATCTGCTGCTTCTTTTAAATACTTTGCCCTTGGATCATAAGCTTTATAAACTCTATGACCAAAACCCATTAATTTTACTTCCTTCTTTTTAACCTGCTCAATAAAGTTTGGAATATTCTTAACTGAACCAATCTCAGTCAACATTTGAAGTACAGCCTCATTTGCGCCACCATGAAGGGGGCCATATAAAGCTGCTGTTGCCGCAGATACTGCTGAGAAAGGATCAGGCTCGGAACTTCCAACATTTCTCATAACACTTGCACTGCAATTCTGTTCATGGTCAGCATGTAGAATAAGTAATGTATCCATTGCGCTAACTAAATCAGGATGCATCTTATTATCATCGCCTTTAAACATCATATTCAGAAAATTTTCTGCATAATCCATAGAATTATCAGGCTCTACAATAGGTAATCCTTGAGTATGTCTATAGAAGTTGGCAGCTAAAATAGGAACTTGAGCAATTAACCTGCAAATACTTCTATAATTTTCGTCTTCATCGGTAATATTTTTTGACTCTGGATAAAAAGTTGATAGTGCAGCTTCCAAGCTTGTAAGAGCTCCCATAGCATGTGCACTCTTAGGAAAAGCTCCTATAATATCATTTATCTCATTAGGAACACTATTGTGCTCTTTAATATCATTTACCCACTTTGACAACTCGTCATTACTTGGCAATTCTCCATCGATTAGTAACTTTGAAACCTCAAGCTGGCTACTACTTTCTGCTAATTGTTCAATTGGATACCCACGATACCTGAGAATTCCTTGATCACCATCAATATAAGTCACACTGCTTTTACAAGAAGCAGTATTTTCAAATGATGGGTCATAGCTCATCATTCCAAACTCATCTTCGTTAACTTTAATTTGTCTTAAATCTTTAGCCCTTATATTCCCATCTTGTATATCGAGTTTATATTCCTTATTAGTTCTACTGTCAGTTATTGTTAATACTTCAGACAAAACATGCCTCCTAGATGTTCACCAAAATTAAATTAAAAAATATTTCGCGGTGAATATTGAATACTTATTATACACAAAATAGTCGATGAAAAAAAGATTTAGAATAACGGAAAAATTATTCTAATCCTTTAAATTAACTAGATTTAGGTTCTGAAAATCAATAAAATCAAAGGATACTTCGATTAAATCATCTTTATTATAAGAATTAGAGCAATTTTCCTTGTTTATGCTCTCAAATATATTAAGTTCGTTAAAAAAAACAATATACTTATCTCTTAGAGATGCATAAATGTATCCTGATAAATTGTTAATTTCACTTTGATAAAGATACTTTAGAATCCAAAACTTATAGATATTTTTTGATTTTTCTTTCATAGTTCCCAATCCAGCTGATAGTATTGAGATATTCTTATCAATATAACTTTTCTCAAATAAAATTCTTTTTTCCAATATAAACGAAGAAATTTGCCACATATTGATTGTATCCATATATCTTCTAATCGGTGAGGTAAGTTGCATATAAGAATCCAATCCTAGGCCGAAATGAGCTTCAGGTGTTGAGCTTATATCAACAGGTGAAACTTTTCTATGAAAACAGAAAGGTATATTGTCTTCTATAATAGTTGTTTCAAGATTATTAGATTTTTTTTGTGATCTAAAAATTCCCGGGATACCGTTATTTTTAAAGAACTCAGAAAATTTAAAATTCCCAAACACCATCAGCTCAGAGATAATCCTTCTTGATTCCAAAGCTGGTAAGTGTATCAAGACAAGCTCTTTTTTATCATTCATTTTTATTGCTATTTCCTGATTAAAAAACTTAAAATCTGCATCATTTAATCTTTTTAAATTCAGATGTTTACTAAATTCATTAAGAAAAATAAATTCAGGTCTTTCTTCAATTAATAATTCAAATTCATCGTATGTATAATTTTTTGATACTTTTATTAAATTACTTTCAATCTCGGAACTTAATATTTCTAACTTACTTACTTTGAGTTTAAGAGATATAACGGGGCGTACTTCACCAGACTTGAGAGATACGCTATCTACGATACTTCTACTAAAAAGATCAAAATTTTTATCGGGACTATATATAGTATTAATTATCTTTTTAGCATGACTAGAAAATACTGAATCTTCTGAAAATAAAGCGCTAAAATTTGTTATATGAATATATAATAAATAGCATTCACCTTCTCTTTGAATAGTTAATGCATCATCAAAATCATAAGTTCCATAATCATCAATAGTGAGAGCATCTAATATGTGACCATTTAATTTTTTTGTTTTTTTAATAAGATTATTTACATCCATATCACTATATGGATATTTATGATCCAAATCTAATCCATAATAGATAGGCTCAAAATCATTGTCAAAAACTCCTATTGATTTAAAATAATTCAGTAATTTTTGATGATCGCTTATTTTTAAAGTTTCTTTTACGGAATCGATAAAATTTTTTGAGTATTTTTTATTACCAGATAAATAATTTGAAATATCTTTTATTTGGTCAAAATATTTAACATTATCTATGGACTTAACATCTAAGATATCCTTCAAAAAAGAGGTGATTTTCGTTTTTTTATTCTCTTTTTCTGATAAGCTATCTTTAATCTTTTCAACTAATTCCTTAGGATTTAAATAAACTTTATCCTTATCAACAATCTTATAGTATGTAAAATCATTGTTAAATGCTACAAGAAATTTATGAAGATCTTCTAAAGATTTTATTTGATAAAAATCTAATACTTTCTTTATAAAGTCTTGAAACTTTAATATACTCACATCACGTGCCAGGATAGACCAAAGATCATAGTGCTTGTAATCTCTATTATTTGATTTACATTCACTTAAGGTTGTGTTTTCGGCCAATATATTACTTGAAGACACTTCAATCCTGGACTTTGATCCAAACTTATTACCAGAATATATTCTTTTCTTTTTTTCATAAGAATCCGCAACTACCAAATATACTTTTGATTTCTCAATAATTATAAGATATTTATCTTTCATTTTAATCATTAAGATTTCTTAGAGGAAGCTTTAATAAATTGGAGAAATAATGGATGAGGTTGAAAGGGCTTGGATTTAAACTCAGGATGAAATTGACAGGCTACAAACCATGGGTGCTCTTTAATTTCAATTGTTTCAGCTAACTTTCCATCAGGTGAAAGGCCACTTAAGACTAAACCATTTTTTGTAAGAATTGAGTGATATTTAGGATTAACCTCATATCGATGTCTATGCCTTTCAAAAATTTTATTTTTTTTATAAGCATCTGAAACTTTTGTTGATTTTTTTATTTCACATGGATAGTCTCCAAGTCTCATATTACCGCCCTTAGTATCAAGGCTTTTTTGATTTTCCATTATATCTATTACAAAGTCCTTAATCTTTCTTCCAGACTCCCTAGAGTTAGCATTTTTTAAATTACAGACATTCCTCGCAAACTCTACCACTGCCATCTGAAGCCCAAGACATATTCCAAAGAAAGGAATATTCTTTTCTCTTGCGTATTTTATAGCTGATATTTTTCCTTCAAATCCCCTATTCCCAAATCCTCCAGGAACCAATATTCCATCGCAACCTGACAATAAATCTTTTGGAGACTTCTTCTCTAAGTCCTCAGAATCTATATATGTAATATTTAATTTAGAATTATTTTGAAAAGAAGCATGATACAAAGCTTCATGCAAACTTTTGTATGCATCTTTCAAGTCTATATATTTCCCAACAACACCGATATTAATTTCATTCTTTAATTTTTTAATCTTAGAAACTATATTTTCCCATTTTGAAAAATCCGGCTCTTTTGTCCAGATTTTAAGATTTTCTAGAATAATATCATCTAACCCTTCTTTGTGTAGAACAAGTGGAATCTCATAAATTATATCAACGTCTTTTGCGGTTATCACTGACTCGACATTTAAATTACAAAAAAGTGCAATCTTCTTTTTAATATCATTAGATAAAAATCTATCAGTTCTGCATAATAAAATATCTGGCTGAATTCCAATCTGAAGTAAATCTTTAACACTATGTTGAGTAGGCTTAGTTTTTAGCTCTCCAGCTGCTGAAAGATAGGGCACATATGTTAAATGAATAAATATTGCATTCTCTCTTCCTAACTGAGACCTAATCTGTCTTATAGATTCCAAGAAAGGCAAACTCTCAATGTCTCCAACAGTCCCTCCAATTTCTACAATTGAGACATCCTGTTTATGTTGTATTGAATAAATCCTTTTAATAATTTCATCAGTGATATGAGGGATAACCTGCACAGTTTCGCCTAAGTAGTCCCCTTTTCTCTCCTTAGAAATAACCTCATTGTAAACTCTGCCACTAGTGACATTATTTTCTTGCGAAAGAGATGCATTAGTAAATCTTTCATAATGACCTAAATCTAAATCTGTTTCTGCGCCATCATCTGTAACAAAAACTTCACCATGCTGATATGGGTTCATAGTACCAGGGTCGATGTTTAAGTATGGATCAAGTTTTTGTATTGAAACTCTCATACCTCTAGCTTCAAGTAGCGCTCCAATACATGCACTTGCTAATCCTTTACCTAAGGAGGACATAACCCCTCCAGTAACAAATATATACTTAGCCACCTTCTTTCGCATAAGACTTAATCTTATAATATTGAAAGTTTTAGGTATTTACAAATTAAATATTAATTCTTTTTAATAATTCTTTAACTGCTATAGCCCTATGGCTTATTAGATTCTTTTCATCCGCAGATAATTCTGCAAAAGTTTTATCTAATTCCTTAATATAAAATATCGGATCATATCCAAATCCAGAATCCCCTCTCCTCTCTAATATTATAGTCCCCTTGCATTCCCCGGTACAAAGGACCTGAGATAATTTATTCTTTGGATTAAAGAAGGCTATAGTGCAAACAAATTTAGCAGTAAAATCACTACTATTACTTAATTCTTTAATTAGTTTGTCTACATTACTTTC
>PAOQ02000016.1 GCA_002708105.2 bacterium
ACCAGTTGAACCAGTTCAAGAAGAAAAACCAGCTGAACCAGTACAAGAAGAAAAACCAGCTGAACCAGTACAAGAAGAAAAACCAGCTGAAGAAAAAGAGAGTGATTCATGAAAAAGTTTATTGCTATTTTTATGTTAATTTTTCTAATGTTTACTAACAATGCATTCTCATTGCCTTGGTCAACTGACTTATGGGAGCACCCTAGTATAAAGCCTTATGAAGAAGCAAGGGATTACCCCGAAAATTCTGTGTACAAGTCAGATGAAATGAGAGAACTTGAAAGAGAAGAATATGAATCTATAGTCGTGGGTGAAAATAGAGGAGAAGCCTCAATAATAAGTGGAAAGGCATTATATGAGACAAATTGTTATTCCTGCCATGGTATGACAGGGCTCGGTGATGGTCCAGTTATTAAAAATGATATAAGACCTAATTCTTATTTTTATCCAGTAAATTTAAGGCAAGATCAAACCGTTAATAGAACGGATGGATACATCTATGCTTATATTCGTTATGGAGGTAAGGTTATGATGCCAGCTTATGGAAGAATAACTCCCAGTGAAGCATGGGATATAGTTTATTACGTTAGATATTTGCAAGGGAAAGTTAAATAAAGAGTTTTTATTATGAGTATAGATATAAATGCATTATTAGATAAAAAGATTGAGTTTCCCAAGACACTTGATTATTTTCTTTACGGCGGATTCCTATTAGGACTTTTAACCTTCTTATATAATCTTTTTTCAGGTCACCAAGATGTTGCTTGGACAGCATTTCATTTGAACTTTGTTTTTTGGGCTGGTGTAAGTCATGGTGGAGTTCTTTTTGCCTGTGCTATGAGAATTACAAGTTCTAGTTGGGGAAGGTCTCTAATGAGAATCTGTGAGTCTTTTGCCGCATTTATGCCTGTTGTATTTATACTTCTTCTTGTTTTGTTATTTATAGACGGTGAGCAGACGCTTTTATATCTTTCAGAGGAATATAAAAATTATGATTATATTACAAGTAGAAAGCACGATATTTGGCTAAACTTTAATTCTGTATTTATAAGAAGCGTTCTTTTGATTGGTACACTACACATACTTACATACTATTATCTTTACCATTCTATAAAACAGGATTGTGAAGGAACTGGAAGATTTAAAGGATTCTTCTCATTCTTATCCTCTGCCTCGGAAGAAGGAAAGGAGGTTGATCATGACGATAAGCTTTATACATATTCTATCTGCATAGCTTTTGCATATTCTTTATCAATGACTTTTATAGCGTTCGATTTTATTATGTCACTTGATGTTCATTTTTATAGCACTTTATTCGGTGTTTATTATTTCATGGCATCAGTTTTGGCAGCTTTAGGTTTGGTTGTAATAATTTCATCAATGATGGCGATTAAATTTAAATTAGAATCAGTAATCACTGAATTTCAATTTTATGATGCAGCAAAACTAATGTTTGGTTTAAGTGTTTTTTGGCTCTATACATTCTTTTCACAATTTTTACCTATTTGGTATGCGAATATGCCTGAGGAAACAGGTTATATAGCAACTCGTGTTTTTGATGAGCCATATAAGTCATTAGCATGGGTAACTTTGACATGCGTCTTCGTTATACCTTTTGTAACGTTAATTCCAAGGACAACTAAAATTGTTAAACCTATTTTGGTATCTATAGCTACAGTATCCTTTTTGGGATTATTTGTAGAGAAGATCGTATTAATTTATCCTTCTATAATGCATGATCATTTCCATTTTGGTTTAGAAAGTATTTTGATATCTTTTGGATTTATGTGTTTATTTTTGTTGTGTGTAACTAAATTTCTTGCCTATTTCCCAATTTTTGGATTAAAAGATAAGAAATTAATTAAGAAACTTTCAAGTGGAGGTGGACATCATTAATGGATAAGAATAGTGACAGACTAGGAACGGCGGGTGCAATTGGATTCGCAGTAGGCGTTTTTGGATTTATATCAACTTTATTGATAATTTCATTTTTGGGACCTTTTCTTCCTGACTTGATTAGGAAGGTTTTTGGGGTTATAAATTAATTCTTAATGAAACCAAAAATTACTTATAAAGATTCCGGGGTTAATATTAAAGCTGGTAACGATTTTGTAAGTAAAATACAACCATATGTTAGGAAAACATTGAACAGAAATGTTCTTGGGAATACAACATCCTTTGCCGCTGCTTATTCAATTGATCAAGAAAAAATTAAGAATCCTGTTTTAGTTTCTTGTACAGATGGCGTTGGTACCAAGATTGAGGTTGGAATAAAAACGAATAAAATCAAAGGACTTGGTATTGATCTTGTGGCTATGTCTGTAAATGATCTAATTTGCACAGGTGCCAAGCCGCTTTTCTTCTTAGATTATCTGGCTACATCGAAATTAAACCTTAATTATCATTCTGAAATTATTAAAGGAATTGTTGATGGTTGTAGGTTATCATCTTGCTCTTTGGTGGGAGGCGAAACAGCAGAAATGCCTGGAATGTATAAGGGTAAGGATTTTGATCTCGCAGGATTTGCCGTAGGCATTGTAGATAGAAAAAAAATTATTGATCCAAAAAAAATTAAAGGAAATGAAATTTTAGTCGGTATTTCTTCCAGTGGACCTCATTCTAATGGATATTCTCTAATAAGGAAACTTTTTTTTAATAGAAACATTAGGAATTTAAATAATTCGGCTTTAATTAACTCTGTAATGAAGCCTACAAAGATATATGTAGACTTAATCTCTAGTATTCAAAAAAAGATTTCAATTAAAGGTATGGCTCATATAACAGGTGGGGGATTAATTGAAAATATACCTAGATTTCTTCCTAAAGGAATGGGTGTTGAATTGATAGAGAAAAAATTACCTAAGGTAAAATTGTTTAAGGAAATTCAAGCAAAATCAGGATTAGATTTCAATGAAATGATTAGGATATTCAATATGGGTATAGGATTTGTTATATGTATTAATTCAAAAGATTTAGAAAGGTTAGAGAAAATCTTGAAGTTGAAAAAGGAAAAAGCTTATCTGATTGGTAGAGTAATCAAGAAATCCGAATTTAGAATTATTTAGTAATACCATCCTTGAGGAGAATAGTTAAAGGTTATGTTTATGTTCAATTTCTTTAGCGTCCAAGCAGAAGGAAATGGTCCAAAAGGAGCAGCCTGGAATATCGCACTCTTTGCTTCTTTATCTAAATCTATGTAGCCTGAAGATTTTAAAGTTTTAATATTGTTTAATTTTCCAGTTTTATCTAAGGATATTTTTAATACAACTTGTCCTGTCTCACCTCTTTGAAGAGAAGATTTAGGATATGACCACGTCATTTCAATTTTTCTCTTAATTCTTAAAAAATATGAGATGTATTTAAATTCTTGAGTATTAAAGTCGACAGTGACTTCATCATTACTTTCAGGATCAGTTGGACCAGGATTAAATATTGTTTCTTTTTGCATAGTAGAATCTTCAGCTATCTTTTTTTCTTTATTTTTTTTCTTGTATTCTAGATCTCCAAAATCTTTTGATTGTTTATCATTGTTTGAATCATTTTTCCTAGACTCTTTACTTTGAATTTTCCTTAAAGATTTCTTATTAAGATTTTTAATTGGTGCTTTCTTAATTTTCTCATTTAATGCCTTATTAGAATTTTCTGCTAATCTTTTGGAATTATTATCTAATTTATTTGAGTCAGGAGAGCTAATATCTGTTATTTCAAGATACTTTAAGGGTTTCTTATAACCTTTATTAAATAAACTATAATTTTGAAATATAAGAAAAATAAAAATATGAATAATAATTGATATTAAAATAAATTTTTGCTTTTTAATCTTTAAATTAAATTTTTTCATTTTATTTAATAAAATGTATCATTATGTGGTGATTAAAGCAGTAATTTTTTTCTTTCTTACCTTCACTATAATAACTTTATTCCAAAATTCAGAGGCAGCTTATTCCCCAAAACAGAGGTGGAATTATAAAAAAAAAGAAGATACTATTAATCATCATACATTGAATTTGAAAATTAAAGCAAAAAATCAAAGAATTACTTCTAATGATAGTATGGAGAAGATTAAAGGAGATAAGGATGGTTCATATAAGCGCAGACCTGGATCTCCAAGAGAAAGATGGTAGTCCCGAATAAGTTTAAATTTGTTACTATATTTTTATTTCTAATCTTTTTTATTAGTGGATGTTCCTGGTTATCAAAGGAATGGGAAGATCGCCCTAAATGGCTGATGCCTGATGCTTCAAGCTCTAAATATAATGATATAAATGAACCTTCTGATATTACTTTAGTTTCTGGTTTTAATCTCACGTCAACTCCTGGCGAAGTAAAAGATGAAATAATGGCTGGTGGCCTAAAATATGAAAAATCCAAGAATGATAAGAAGGCGAAGTTGTTAAGTTATAGTTTTGGGGGAACGCTACTTAATGTCTCAAATCCTTTTACTTATAGTTCCTCTGATTCTACAGTTAATTTTTTTGAAAATTCAATCTTATCCACCAGAGTCACCTTTAATGCATTGAATAAGGGAAACTTAGAAGAAATCGTAAATTCTTTGTATGAGATATTGGTTAATAGTTATTCGTATCCAGAGTCTGAGAACTCAATTTACTCTTTTCAAACATACAGCTGGAGTAACGATGATCTACAGATTTTTTTATCTGTGGATGAGGAGAACAATAGGGTCTTAGTCACGGAAATTAACACCAAGCTAGAAGAATCAAGAAGTTTTAAAGAATTTAAGAAAAAATATATAGATCAATATCAGACTTATGAGGAAGAGGTACGATATGGAAAAATTAAGCGTTAGCTATATCCTTATCAACAATTTCGGCAAAGTCTTCCATAATTTTATTTAAAGAATAATCTTTTGGGGTATACACAGCTCTAACACCAGAATTCTTTAATGTTGTATGATCCTCGTCAGGAATAATCCCACCAACAATTAAAGGAGTATTTCCACAGCCTTTTTTGTTCATTATTTCGATTATTTTTGGAACAACTGTAAGATGAGACCCAGATAATATACTTAGTCCGACTAAATCAACATCCTCTTGCTCTACAGTGCTAACTATTTCGTCTGGAGTTAATCTAATTCCATGATAAATTACTTCCATTCCTACGTCTCTTGCTCTAACAGCAATTTGTTCGGCACCATTTGAATGTCCATCAAGACCAGGTTTTCCAACAAGTATTTTTATTGGTCTCCCAAGTTTTTTATTAACAATTTTTACTCTATCACGTACTGTTTTAATTTCCTCATCATTAACATTGGATGCTATACCGGTTCCTGTTGGCGGTCTATATTCTCCAAACACTTCTCTTAATGCACCTGCCCATTCACCGGTTGTTACACCGTTCTTTGCACATTCAATTGATATTGGCATTATATTATTGGAACTTTTTATAGCATCTTTTAGCTTACTTAAGCTATCCCCAACAAGCTTCATATCTCTATTCTTTTTATAATTATCTAGAGAAGTTATTTTTTCAGAAACAATTTTGTCATCAACTTTTTGTATTGATTCATCTACAGACAATGGTGACACTTCAGTCTCTTCAAAAACATTAACGCCAATAATTTTTTTAGTACCATTCTCTATTTGATGAGATCTCTTGGCAAGTGAGCTAACTAGCGCTTCTTTCATATAACCATTTTCAAGTGCTACAGCGGCTCCTCCCATATCATCTATTTTATCAATTTCGTTATATGCGGCTTTCTTCAAATCATTAACTTTATTTTCTATAACTGTAGAACCTTCAAAGATATCAGAAAATTCCAATAAGTCCGTTTCAAACGCAAGTATTTGCTGGAATCTTAATGACCATTGTTGATCCCAAGGTCTAGGCAAACCAAGTGCCTCATTCCATCCAGGAAGTTGTACTGCCCTAGCTCTTGCGTTCTTACTTAAAGTTACCGCAAGCATTTCAATGATAATCCTTGCAACATTATTCTCTGGTTGTTGCGCAGTTAATCCTAGCGAGTTAACTTGGACTCCATATCGAAATCTTCTATATTTTGGATCTTCAACACCATAGCGTTTACGGCAAATCTCATCCCACATTTCAGTAAATGCTCTCATCTTACATAGCTCTTCAACAAACCTAATTCCTGCATTAACAAAAAATGATATTCTTCCAACAACTTTAGGAAAGTCTTCTTTTGGAATTTGGTTAGATTCTTTCACAGTATCCAAGATGCAAATAGCATTGGAGAGAGCAAAAGCAATCTCTTGTACTGGTGTTGCTCCTGCTTCTTGTAGGTGATAGCTGCAGATATTGGTTGGATTCCATTTTGGTATGTTCTTATAACAAAAAACAATCATATCCGATATAAGCTGAATTGATTCTTTAGGAGGAAAAATATATGTTCCTCTGGAAAGATACTCCTTGAGTATATCGTTTTGAGTTGTACCTTGTAATTTAGACATATCAACACTGTCTTTATCAGCGGTAGCGCAATAAAGCGATAGAAGCCAAGCAGCCGTTGCATTTATTGTCATTGAAGTGTTCATTTTTTCGAGAGGTATGTCTTCAAATAGCTTGTTCATATCCTCTAGGTTTGATATTGGGACACCAACTTTTCCAACTTCTCCCTCTGATAAAATATGATCAGAGTCATAGCCTGTTTGAGTAGGAAGATCAAATGCAACACTTAGTCCAGTTTGACCCTTTTTAAGATTTGTTTTAAAAAGTTTATTAGATTCCTCTGCAGTGCTATGTCCTGCATAAGTTCTCATTATCCATGGTCTATCTATTTTTTTATCCATATTCTACTTATTCGTTTGAACCTAAAATATCATACCCTGTGATAGATTTACTTTTTTCTGCCATAAGATCTAAGTACTCTTTTTCAACTAAACCAGCAAGATATGCTTTTGATACTCTCATTAAAGCAATTTTGGCAGTTGCTTCATCAATCATCTCTCCTGTGTCAGGGTTGAACATCGATCCACCACCCATTTCGTGATAAAAATCTAGTTGTTGTTTAGCTTCTTTTATTTGTTGCTCATTAGGAGTAAAAGCACTATTCGATATAACAGCCTGTTGTGGATGAATAACCCACGTCCCGTCCATTCCAATTAAAGCAGAGCCCTCGACTTTTTTCCTTAAGCCTTCCTCAACTTTTTTTACTTGTTCTGGTGTATCGTCTTTTCTCCAAAGACCTAAGTAAACATTATCTATTGCATGAAGTCCCGCAGCTTTTGCAGCTGTTATGACAGCTTTCTTTTCATAATAAAAGACCTCATTTTGAGCATCAAGACAAGCACTTGGATCTACCCCAAGTTCAGCTGTATAGTCTGCTATACCAAAAATTAGTCCTGCCATTCTCGGAGATGCTTTTGCCATATCAAAAGCATATTCAAGTGCTCTAGGTCTTTCTATTAAGGCCTCTATTGCAAGTTTTGTTTTCCATCCGTTTTTCGCTTCTAGTTCATCTAATGTATCAGAAACTAATTTTACATCTTCAGGTCCATTACATTTTGGTATTATAATTCCATGAAATTTATCTACTGCACCACTTAGGACAGCTTCCATGTCACCTCTAAAAAATTCCGATCTTAAGTTGTTTGGTCTGACAGTTATAACTTTTTTTCCAAAATCTAAAGTGTTAAGAGCTTCTACCATTGTAGCTCTACTTTTATCACCTTTAAATTCATAAGGACATGCATCCTCAAGGTCAGCCATTACGTGATCGACGGGAGTTTTTTCAGCGCTAGCTGCATTTGTATGTAACTTCATGTTATGACCAGGGTAAGTCAACTCTGTTCTGGGTACTACTACTCGTGTTCCTTCATCTAATATAAACAATATACTTTCCTCCAAAAATAATATTTATTTTAAAATTGCCTTAGCAATAACTTCATGTTGTATTTCACTTGTACCTTCAAATATACTGATTACTCTTCCGTCTCTCCAATATCTTTCAACTGGAAATTCTTTAGAGTATCCATATCCTCCTAAGACCTGCATAGCCTCACGGGTTACAAACTCAACTGCTTTTGCAGCTTTCACTTTCGCCATACCTGCTTCTAAGTCACACCTCTTACCAGAGTCTTTAAGAGAAGCGGCGTAGTATGTAAGTTGCCTTGCAGCTTCAAGCTCTACTTTCATTTCTGACAGTTTCATTCTGATCGCCTGATGTTCACAGATTGGTACGCCAAATTGCTCTCTTTCTTTAGAGTATTGTAATGCAAAATCAAAAGCAGCTTGTGCGACTCCAACAGCACGGGCGGCAGTTTGCAGCCTAGCACTTTCATAGCTAACCATTAATTGGTAAAAGCCTCTATTTTCTTCGCCACCTAGAAGTCCTTCATCGGGAACAAATACATCTTCAAAAGCCAAGTTAAAGGATCTCATTCCATGATATCCTACTGTAGGTATTGGCTCACCTTGAATATTCGGATGAACAATCTTCTCCGCAGATTCTTTTTCAACAAAAAACATGCTTAGGCCTTTATGTCGAAGAGATGCATCAGGATTAGTTCTAGCTAAAACCATAAGTACATTTGCTCTGTTTGCGTATGTACACCATGCTTTTGCACCATTAAGTAAATAGCCCCCATCTGTTTTTGTTGCTTTCATTATCATACTTGCAGAGTCAGAACCTGAGTCAGGTTCAGTAAAGGCAGCTGCTGGCAAAATTTTTCCTGTTGCAAGTCCAGGTAAGTACTTCTTTTTTTGTTCTTCGGTTCCATGGGCTTGTAAAAGAGTCCCCATAATAACCCCTCTTGTCATAACACTTCCTACACTTAGCCAACCTTTGCTTAATTCTTCAGCAACAATAGTCATTGTGATATTATCAAGACCTAATCCATCATATTCCTCAGGAAACAACACTCCAAAGTAACCTTGTTCGGCCATTTTTTCGATAATTTCCATTGGTATTTCAGCATTTTTAGCATCAAGCTCATTTGCTATTGGTTGGATTTCCTCGTCCGTAAAACGTTTAACCGCACTTCTAAATTCTTCGTGATCACTATTAACAAAAGACATAATTATACACCCTCCATATTATATCATTTAGTTTAAAACGGGATTAACTCTATCATAATTATACATTCCAGAAATCGAATGGAAAGAGTAAAAAAACTTTAATATATTAAAATTATATATATATTATAAGTATAAAGATTTTAAGGAGATTATTATGGGATTTAGTCATATTAATATTGAACTTGAGAAAGGAAATGTAAAAATTAAGCTACGACCTGATCTTGCACCTAATCATGTTGAGCGTATTACAGAGTTAGCATCCGAAGGTTTCTATGATGGAGTTGTTTTCCATAGAGTGATACCAAATTTTATGGCACAAACAGGTGACCCCACAGGAACTGGAACTGGTAGTTCAGAGAAGCCTAATTTGAATCAAGAATTCTCAGATGAAAATCATGTAAGGGGAACTGCTTCAATGGCAAGATCAGCAGATCCAAATAGTGCGAACTCGCAGTTTTTTATATGCTTTGGTGATTGCTCTTGGTTGAATGGTCAGTATACTGTTTGGGGTGAAGTTGAAGAAGGTATGGAGTTAATTGATCAGATAAAGAAAGGTGAAGACGAAAGTGGTGTTGTTCAAAACCCAGATAAAATGATTAAAGTTGTACCAGTAGAAGGTTAGGAAGAGAAAGATGGATATTGACTCAAAAATGGAAGATATTGGAAAGAAATGGAATAGAATGGCAAGAAAAATTCCTTTCCTAAGAGATAATGGGTGGATTTTTATGCCAATTTTTTATCTAGGGTTAATTGGAATTATCGTTGCAATATATTTTGTAATAAATGAGTCACATCATAATACATATTATAATAATGGTTCAGTTGATGGAGTTTCAATAAATTCAGATTTTAATACTGAAAAACCGTCATATATAAAATTTTCATCTGATACAAATGAATATGTAGTTATCTCAAAATTATTAGATGCTAAAAATTTTAATTTACAAGTTAAAAAAACAAACTTGCAAGATTTAAATAATGTTTCATCTTTTTATTCTGGAAACTTAGAAGGAACTATTGGAAGTGTAGGTTATTTTGCGTATAACGATATTGACTGTAATAAAATGAGAGCAATTTCTATTAGTAACTTAGGAAAGCACCATATGGTTAGTTCTGATAGCGGAGTGAGCCAGTCGCTATCATGGGAGTCCGATGATTACAGGTTCTCTTTTATTAATAAGTATTTATCAAATGGTATTGAGCTTGAAAGTTTTTGTACTTACATAGTGTCTAATAAGTAAATAGTTTGGTGAGTAAGATTTTAGAATATTTAGATTTTCAGTCAGTACAGAATCAATATGAGTATCAAGATGAGACTAGTTTTTTTCCGCCCACACTTGAAACAGAATCTTGTTTTTCACGACATCTTTTAGTTAATAGGTTTCTTCAAACAAAAATGCCGAAATTTTTATATTGGTCTATAGAAGCTGATCCAAATGTTCTAATGGATCCTTTTTGTATGGAAACCATTAGTTATTGGACAGACTCTTTGAATGAATCTAATAAGGAAAATAAGGAAGCTATAAAAAAATCGTTACTTAATATAGGGATAGCTTTGAGTAAACCTAGAAATTTGTCTAAATCTTTTCATTATGAGACCGGGTATGTGCATTATTTAAGCGAGAAAACAGAGCCTTATATTTCATTTGAAGTTCATCCACCAAGGCGATGTTTTAGATTGGTTGAAAGTTTTGAAAGAGTAGTCAGCAAAATAAAACAAATTGAGATTCTTGGAATGGATTTAAAAGTGGAGCTTGAGAATAAATATTCATTGGTTGATTTAAATGTTAATTTTTCTGATAAAAATCATGTAGCTGCACAAGTAATATCAAGAACCCATAATAATTTACAAAAAAACAAAAATGATAAATCTGATTTATTTTTAACTCCGCACATTGCAGAGGAGATTTATAAAGATGCTAAGGTATTTTGTAGAGGACTAAAGTATATTGTAGACACCTTTCAGATTGTAGATTATTGGAGTCCAGACAAGAAGAGATAGAAGAATTTTTTAAACTTATCCATACCTATGTAGATCCCAACGTTAATTCCAAATAGAAGAAATTTTTTCAATAATGAAATTCTATCAAAATATGTTGCAATAAAGATAAATTGACAAATCCACATCCATCCCGAGATTATCAAGAATGCACCAAGTTTTACTTGATCATAATAAGTTACATTACATTCTGTTGTTAAAGATATTATTATTAATAAAATAGATCCAAATATCACAGGCGAAAGAGTATAGCTAAAAGGTTTCAATATTGCTGAAAAAGAAAGTTGCTTTGGAGAGCCACCAAATAATCTTCCAAATAAAGATAAAGCGAAACAGCTTATAATGATTTCAGTAAAGTAAAAAATAGAGCTAAAGTTTGATAGTGCATATTTGTTGTCAAAAATGTAATAAGCTATATCATCAAGAAGCGTAGCTAAAATTATAATAAACATTGCCCGACTTAAAGGAATATAATGTTTGTTTAATGACGCAGCCATATATATTTTGTTGCTTAAAAAGAGGCTTGATAATAGATATAAAATCATATTGTTAAATACTCATTGTAATTTAATTAATCTTTATAGTAGTATATATTAAACGTTTACTTTTAATCTATAGTTAATTTGCCCCATGGAGATCGATATTGAGCGGAAATGACACTAAAAAATCACTTAAAAAGAGAATAATTGAAGTTTTGGGTTACCTTGTTAGCGGGATTGCCCTTTATTTTGTATACAAATACGTAATTAATATTGATCTTGAAGCAGCAAAGCAGAAACTAAGCTATACATGGATTCCTCTATTGTTAGTTTTTATAGCTATTTATATAGTCTTGATGAGTTTTCTGGCTACAGGATGGAGGTATATGCTGGAATTACTTCACGGATCTAGTCTCCCGAAATGGAGGATTATAGGAATATATACAAAAACTCAAATATACAAATATATACCTTCAAATTTAATGCACGTAATTGCTAGGATATATTTCGCTACTAAGCTAGGACCTTCTAAAACAAATGTTGTACAAAGCTATTTTTTAGAAATAGTCTTTATGGTTTTAATAGGATTAATAATTGTTTTGACAACAGTCTACACTGGTAGCTTTACTCTTTCAGACGAGTTAATATTAAAATTCAAGACTGCTCTTGCTGGGGGCGGAAAAGTTTTTTCATATGGTATTTTAATTTTCGGTGTTGTAGCAATAGCTTTTTATCTTATAAAGGCTCTGAGAAATTACAAGTCAGCTTTCTCTTCAGATAATTTAATGCGAATAGTTAAATTATTTGTTTTATTAGTTTGCTTTTTCTTTGGAATGGGATGCGTAGAATACTTTGTTTTTTCTGGTTTACTTGGTATGGATATTGGTTTTTTATATGTCGTTTCATTATTTACAATCACATGGTTAGGAATGTTTATTATTCCTGGAGCTCCGGGTGGTATAGGAATAAGGGAATTTATTGTTATCGCCTTATTATCTCCTATTTATGGACCTGACGATCCTACTATTGGAATATTGATTTTCCGGGTTATAACTGTACTTGGCGATGCACTTTTATTGCCTATTGGCACTATATTTGTTCCAGAAGAGTTATCTGAGGCAAAAGAAGTTTAAAATAATATATTGACAAAAAACCTGTAATTGTGTAAGTTATTATACATCAGGTTGAGTTAGAGATAATATTGATTGTCTCACGTAGAAAGCTAAGAGATTAGCACTAAAACTCAACTTTTTTTTTCGCCTTTTTTTCCCAATCATTTATGTAATCCACATTCTCTGTTGTTTTCAACCTTAGTTGGATCAAAATAGTCGAATTCATTTTCTAATTTATTTTTACTCATATATAAATCAAGGTCCTTATCTTTCCAATTATAGAATGGGGATATTTTTAACAAGTTGTTAACTCCTTCACTTAATATATTGATGCTGTCTCTGAAGTTGGTCTGCCCAATTCTAAGATTTGTAATCCATAAATCAGGATTTATTTCACTAATTGCCCTATTGAATGGTTCAAGTTTAACGTATTTTGTAAAATCAGAGTGACTTTTATCACCAACACCGGGAATCCCTCCCATCAAGGCATTCAAATATTCTCTCGTATATTTTGGCGTATAAATTTCAATATTTAGATTATGTTCTAAAATTAGTTTCTGTGCGTGAATGTAGGTTGCTTGTGTGTTATATCCTGTATCGCACCATATTATTTTAATATCAGGTTTGATTTCTATGCATAAGTGTATTATTGCTGCCTCGTAAGGTCGAAAATTTGTTGTTAGTATCGGATTTCTACTGTTTTTAAGTCCCCATTGGATTATTTTTTCTGGAGATTCATTTTCTAACTTTTTATTTAGCTTAACCAAGTCTCTTTTCATTTTATATTTCCTATAATATTTGTTAGATAGAATGACAAACCTACACATATAATTGGAGCGAATATCCAAAACGCTAGTATCTTTAAGACACTTTTGTTCTTAAATGTCTTTTTAAAACCTGAAGTTGAGCAGGAAAATCCAATAATTCCTGAGGTTATTATTTCAGCCATTGAAATTGGAATTCCATAAAATGAAGCTACTGCCAAGAATGTTCCCCCCGTAAAGTTTACAGATACTGCTCTTATTAGGGAGAGTGATGTTATTTTTGTTGCAATGTTTTCTATTATACCTCCTCCAAATATTAGGGCACCAAGGGCCATAAAAAACCCTGATATAAGTGCCGCGTCTTTTGCAGATATCAGATCAAGTCCGACTATCGGTGCTGCTGCATTTGCTGCATTATTTGCTCCTGCAAAGAGTGCTAGGAAGCAAGCTGATGAAATTACCAATATCCTTAGCGATAAGTGTATCTTTTGAGTTTTTTTTCCGTCTAAACTAATAAGCTTATTAACTATATTAAAATATATGTATTTCCCAATAATATAATTTACCAGCCATATTCCTATTGGAGTTATAATCCACCAAAGCACAATTTCGCTTGCTTTTGATAAATTTAGAGCATTGAGGCTTAATCCTATTCCAAAGATTGTACATACCACAATGTGTGTTGTTGCTATCGGAATCTTCGCCTTATTTGCAATTATTATTGAAATAATTGGTACCAGTAAAACCAAATAAATTAAAAAAGAATGAAAACCGGCAAAATCAATCTTTAATAATTCCTTACCCACCGTTGTAACAACATTTTCTCCTGCTATAGAACCTCCAAGAAAGACAAATACAAAGGCCAGCGAAAGAGCGCCTAGTTTGGTTAGCATCTTTGACCCGTAGACGGTGGACATAGATGAAGCTGCATTATTTGCTCCAATATTGAAAGCTAAAGTGAGACTTAAGACAGAAATTAAAACAATTTCCATTATTTAATAATCCCTGCACCAACAGTATTATTTGTTTCTATATCTATAATAATAAAAGCACCTAATACTTTATTGTTTCTGTATGAATCAAAAACAATATCGTTTTGGATTTTAATTTCAACATTTCCTATATCATTCATATGTATTGTCTCATTAGAGGGCATTTCTGTAAGTGATTGAATATTGATTTTATTAATTATTTTAGTAATCATAATTTTTGAACTTTTATTTGCATGTTTAATAAAATATTTTTTCTTTATACTCAGACTCTCATCATCCATCCAGCATATTTGAGCAATGATTTTATTGCCAACTTTAGGTCTGTAATTTATTGATGTGATTACATCTCCGCGAGAAATCTCTAATTCATCTTCAATCACTAAGGTCCCTGATTGATTTCTATTTATGGCATCTGTGTAGTTGCCTAGATTGATAATTTTTTTAATTTTTGATTTTTTCTTACCTGGATGAATCTCAACTTCGGACCCTATATGAAACTCGCCTGATGTTACTGTTCCCATATATCCACGAAAATCTTTAGTCTTATTGTTATCAACTCTTGATACTAGTTGAACTGGAAAACAGGATTCATTAGATTGATTTTTTGATTTAATTTTAGTGTTTTCAAGCATTTTTATTAATGTTTCTCCTTTATACCATGACAAATTATCACCTCTGTCAACAATCATATCTCCGTCTAGTGCTGAGATTGGAATAAAATTAAGAGAATCAATAGATAGATTATTGCTGGTCTTTAAAAAATCTTTTTTAATAGATATGAATTTCTGTTCATCATATTCTATTAAGTCCATTTTATTTATCGCGACTATAATATTTTTTACCCCCAATAAATAGCTTATGTACAAATGCCTTCTTGATTGACTTAGTACTCCTTTTCGAGAATCTATTAAGATTATAGCAAGACTTGAATTGCTAGCCCCTGTAAACATATTTCTTGTATATTCTTCATGACCAGGTGTATCAGCAATAATAAATTTACGCTTAGGAGTCGAAAAATATCTATATGCAACATCAATTGTTATTCCTTGTTCTCTTTCATCTTTAAGGCCATCTGTAAGATGAGCAAGATCAATTTTCTCAGAATTTTTTCCTTTTGAATCATTTTTCAAGGCTTCAATATGATCAATAAAAACACCTTTAGAGTCATACAAAAGTCTTCCAATCAAAGTAGATTTACCATCGTCAACGCTCCCAGCAGTAGCAAATCTAAGTATTTCAGGTGAATTTTCCAATTTAAAAATATCCTTCTTTCTTTTTATCTTCCATTGAATTAGATCCATGATCTATAATTCGGGTCTCTCTTTCACTTCTTTTTGCTTTAAGCGTTTCATGTAAAATTTTGTCAATGCTATCAGCATCAGACTTAATTGCTCCGGTACACGGAATACATCCTAAAGTTCTGAATCTTGATTCAATTTCTTCAGCCTTTAAATTTGTATCGTTTTCTACTGGTATTAGATTTTTATTTTGAACATGTAATTTTCTCTTTTTTGAGAAATATAAAGAAGTGATTTTTATTTCTTCGTGTTTTATATAATTCCAAATATCCGATTCTGTCCAACTTGATAATGGAAAAACTCTAACCGATTCATCCTCATCTATTTGTCCATTAAAAATATTCCATAGTTCAGGTTTTTGTGATTTAGGATTCCATTGACCAAATGAATCTCTGAAGGAAAAAATTCTTTCCTTCGCTCTAGATTTTTCTTCATCTCTTCTTGCGCCCCCAATAGCAGCATTAAAATTATATTTAGACAAGGCATCAAGTAGTGCTTGTGTTTTTAAAGCCCCACAACATTTTGCAACACCATTTTTTGATGGGTGAAACTTTTTCTTTATTGCTTCTTCGTTTCTATAAACTATTAGATTCGCACCTATCTCTTTAGTAAAGCTGTCTCTGAATTCATACATCTCTCTAAATTTATATCCTGTATCAACATGTAATAATGGAAATGGAATTTGAGAGGGGTAAAAAGCCTTTCTTGCAAGATGAAGCATCACGCTTGAATCCTTTCCTACAGAATAAAGCATTACAGGATTGCTAAATTCTGCAACGACTTCTCGAAGTATAAAAATTGCTTCACTCTCAAGTTCTTTTAAATATAAATTTTCTTTCATTTATACAACTTCCCCTCGTAGAATATCAAAATCGGTCTTATTGCAAAAATCTCCAAATGGTTCATCATCGGTTTCTCTATTTTTTTTCCAATAATTTATAAGTTTTGAAATTTTATTTGGAAGCTCATCGTCATCAACAAGCTCAAGAAAAAGCCTATTTAGCCTAGTTCCAAAAAAATCTCCACCTAAATAGATGTTGTATTTTTTTGCTGTCGCACCTATAAGCCCAATCTCAGATACTGGTGGTCTAGAGCAGGAATTTGGGCAGCCACTCATTCTAATTTTTATTTTCTCGTTTCCAAGTCCCCTACGATCAAGTTCGTCAATTAGAGTAGGTAAAAATCTCTCAGCTTCTGCTACCGCAAGACTACAAGTTGGAAGAGCTGGACAAGCCATTGAAGCAAGTCTTAAATTTGAATATCGTTCATTAGTATCTATTCTATTTTCCTCAAGCATTTTCTTAATCCCGTCAACATCTTTTTCGTTAACATTTACAAGAATTAAGTCTTGAGTTGCCGTTAGCCTTGTTTCAACTTGATATTTTTTAATTATTTTTGAAAGACCCGACTTGAGTTTTACCGATTCTTTATCCTTTATTCTTCCATTTTCAATAAAAATTCCGCAGTAGAATTTATTTTTTTCCTTTTGCCTGTGCCACCCATAATAATTGTCTAATTTTGCCAATGACTTCTTAATATATGGATTAAGCTTAAATCCTAACCTTCTTTCAAGCTCATCTCTAAATTTACTAACTCCCCAACTTTCTAGTAGGTATTTCATTCTAGCTTGCTTCCTGTCTGTCCTAATTCCAAAATCTCTTTGAATGCTTATTATTCCTTTTACAACCTCAATGACTTTATCTTCTTTACATGACCCTAACTCATCAGCAAGTCTTGGAAAAGTTTGGGATTGTCTATGATGACTTCCCATTCCACCTCCAACTAAGATATTAAAATCTTTATTTTTCTTATCTATAATAGGGAGTATTCCTATATCTTGTGTATAGATATCGATAGAGTTGTCTAGTTCGTGACCAACGCCAATTTTGAATTTTCTTGGTAAATACGTTTTTTTATATAAAGAGTCTTCCTTAATCTTATCATTGTTTATTTTCGTTGATACTTTTTCGCCATCTACCCATATTTCATAGTATCCTTTTGATTTTGCCAATGTTTCTCTATCGATTTTCTTCGCTAATTCCTGAGCATCATAATTAAGGTCTTGTCGAATATCAGAAATAGGAGACGCCACCGTATTTCTAACGATATCGCCACAAGCACCATAGGATGTTATTAGGTTTTCATTAAGGGTGGTAACTAACTCTTTTAAATTTTTCTTTCCAATACCATGAAATTGAAAACATTCTCTGGTCGTTATTCTTAAAGTTGGATTAGCCCATTTGTTTGTAATTTCATCCATTATCAACCATTGCTTGGGGCTTATATTCCCACCGCCTGGATTCTTTGTTCTAATCATGAAGCTATAATCTTTTTCAAGTCTAGCCTTCATTAATTCTTTTCTTCTGTCTCTATCATCTTGTTGATAAATTCCATGAAATTTTAATATTTGCTCGTTATCACTAGTGAATTTAATAGTATCTTGATCCAGCAATTCCTCTCGTATAGTTCCTCTTAAACCATTGCTAGCCTCTTTTATAGCCTCATTTTTTACTAATTTTACTTCTTTTTTCATATTCCTCTCCGTTATTTTTTAGTTAATTTGATAGAGCAATAAATATAATTATTGATTGCTTAATGACCTTAATTTGCGATATCAAATTAGATTCTTTGGCTTAGTTGTTACAACAACAAGAGTTTGAAAGGGGTAGGCAATGTAATTTTTTTCCACTATGGGATAAAAATATATTTAATTTATTCATAACAAACTCCGTAAATTATTTGTAACTCAAAGAGGAAAGGTGCTCAAGGCTCCCTTGCCCTGTTTAGCAATTATTTTAAGTCGTTGCAAGTAGAGTTAAATGACGACTAAAAGGATTATAGCACTTTATATAATTAAACTTCAAGTTTTTTTAAAAAATTAATATGATATATTATTTTTTAATGGCAAACGATAATTTTCAAATCATTAGTTTTTACAAGTTTGTTGGCTTAGTTGACGTTCACAATATTAAGGACCAGCTTTTTGTATTATGTAAAAAGCATTCGGTTTTAGGGACTATTATTTTGGCGAAAGAAGGTGTAAATGGAATGTTGGCAGGTAACCTTAATTCTATTAAATCTATTATGGTTTTTTTTGAAGGACTAGGTTTCTCATCAATAGATTTTAAATTTTCCGAATCAGAGACTAAGCCTTTCAAAAGATTGAGGATAAAAACTAAAAAAGAGTTAATAAGTCTTGGGTATCCTGAATTGTCTAATCCAAATGAGGTTGTTGGGAAATATATTGAACCTGAGGACTGGAATAATATTCTAAATGATAAAGATGTTCTTTTAATAGATACAAGAAACAAATATGAAACCTCGATTGGCACATTTAATAATGCTGTTGTTCCAAATATAAAAAATTTTAAAGAGTTCCCAGATTTTATAGAAGAATCTGAAATTAATAAAAATACTAAGATTGCTATGTTCTGCACAGGTGGAATTCGCTGTGAGAAGGCTAGCTCATATTTATTAAAAAAGGGTTTCAAGAACGTGTCACATCTTAAAGGGGGGATAATTAAGTATTTGGAGAAGGTCCCGCAGAATAAATCGAAATGGGAAGGAGAGTGTTTTGTTTTTGACAATAGAGTTTCTATTGAGCAGGATTTGAAGCAAGGTAATTATTTAAATTGCAATGGATGTGGAAGTCCTTTAAGAAAAGATGAAATTGAAAGTCCAAAGTATAAAAAAGGAGTTTCTTGCCCAAAGTGTTTTGACTCTTTAACCAAGGAAAAAATATCTAGATCAACTGAAAGGCAAAAACAGGTAGAGTTATCAGCAGAAAGAGGGGAGGTTCATATTGGTGAATAGGCTGATTTTATTAATTTTCTTGATGATTTCGTGTAATACCAGCGATGAAGTTTATCAAGCTGAGGGTATTTTTGTGAATTCTGATAATTTAAGAATTGGAACTGTTGATATAATGGAGCAGGGAAATGGTTCTAACTTTAGGATACATCTTAAGACACTAAAGCCAGGATCTTATGCTATGCATATCCATGAAAAAGGCGAATGTAAATTTCCCGATTTTCTATCAGCTGGTGACCATCATGGCTTAAAAGATGACGGAACTTTTTATGGAGATTTTGCTCCTATATATGTAAAAAACGAGTTGAGCCAATATACTGGGAAATTGAAGAAATTTAATCAAACTATTTTTTTAGATAATGTTCTCTTAAACCCAAGGTCTGAATTTACTATACTTGATGAGGATGGTTCAGCAATTATTATACACGAGGGACCTCAGGGAGGAAAAAGGATAGCCTGTGCGAACATTAAAAGAAAGTACTAACCTAAACCGCCTTCTAACTCCAATTTTTCTAAATCATCAAAACCACCGATAAATTTATCATCAATAATAATCATAGGGACCGTTCTCCAATTGTATTTGGTTGATACTTCGAGCCTTAACTCTATATCAGAGGTAAGGTCTATTTCGGTAAATTCTAGATTTTTACCAGACAACAAATTCTTTGCAGCAACACAAAAAGGGCAAGATGATGTAGTGTAAACTTTAATCTCCAACTTTCCTTCTCCTATAAATCAAAGAAACAGTTAAATAAAATATAAATAAAGCCAATAAATCTTGGATTAAATATATATACATATAAGTTAACCGATTTATGTCAAAAAATAACATTAAAATAATTAAATATGCAATAAAAACTATCAATGATGTTATAAACCCTTTAAAGAAAATCGGAGTCTTAATTTTGTAAAATAATAAGTGATAAATAAAAGTGAAAATTAAACCTAATAAGTATAACGATATTTTCCAATTAACTTTATCACCGGTAAGAACAAGGTTTATACTTTCAACATAATAAACCAAATTTATACTTTCAAAGGGATAAAAATTACTATTATAATAAAAAACTACAAATATTATTCCAAGAAGTGTACTAAAGAAAAAAGAAATTTTTGAGGAAAGCATAGTTAAGTATACGGGAATTGTTTATATATAAGAAATTAGAAAAATGACCAGTCAAGATTACCTCTTCCTGGCCATTTCTAATAATAAGTCTTATTGGTTAACAGCTCTTCTATGTCTTGATTGAGCTTCTGGTCTTCCAAAGTCTGTTCCTACTTTAGCGGCCCAGTTCTGAAAACCATTGACATGACCGGCATATCCAAGCGCTTTTTGAGGATCATGAGCTGAAACAGCTGTATCAATACTAACTCTTCTAGCCCAGTTTCTCATTGGTGAATTTTGTTGATCTGGCATCTTGCACCTCCATTATTGATATATTAATTGTAGCAAAACAAAATTTTAAATTCAACATCTTAATATTTAATATCTTTTAAATCTTAAATTAATTACAAAATCCCTAATTTTCCTTATCAAAATCATAGGTTGTGTATATAATAAATTAAATGTTGAATGTAATTGATAATAATCTTTATATCGAAGATGTAAGTTTCGAGTCAATAGCTGAGGAGTTTGGAACACCTTGTTATGTTTATAGCAAGACCAGCCTAGTTAATGAATTCACAGATTATAAAGTTGCTTTTAAGGATTATCCTGACACAAATATATGTTATTCGGTAAAAGCAAATTCAAATTTATCTATCTTAAATATTTTTAATTCCCTTGGGTCAGGTTTTGATATAGTTTCTGAGGGAGAATTAGACAGAGTAAAGAAAATTGGTGCTGATCCAAATAAAATAGTATTTTCAGGAGTTGCTAAGTCTGCTTTGGAAATTAGAAAAGCCCTAGAGTTTGGTATATGTTTTTTTAATGTTGAGTCACTTGATGAATTAGAGGAAATTAATAAAATTGCTGGAGAAATGGGTGTTATTGCAAGGATTTCGATAAGAGTTAACCCTGATATTGATCCAAAGACCCATCCCTACATATCTACTGGGCTAAAAACTAGTAAATTTGGAATAGCAATAGAGGATTCTTATCAAGCCTATCAAAAAGCAGCAAAAATGAAAAATATTGACGTTGTCGGTATTGATTCTCATATTGGATCTCAGATTTTTGAACTTCAGTCGTTTGAGGACTCTCTTGTAAGATTAGAGGAACTTTATAATAAATTAATAAAACTTGATTTAAATATTAGATACATTGATATTGGAGGTGGGTTAGGAATTAAATATAAAGACGAGGAAATGCCGCCCACTAAAATTGATTTTGCAAATAAAATAATGAAAATTATGAAAAAAATTAATTGCAACCTAGTTCTCGAACCAGGAAGATCTTTGGTTGGGAACTCTGGCTTTCTAGTCACAAAAGTTTTATACAATAAGAGAAGCAATGAAAAAAACTTTCTAATAGTTGATGCAGGAATGAATGACATTCTGAGACCATCTCTTTATGGCGCTTATCATAAAGTTACCAAATCTGTTCAATCATCAGATAATGAAGATTTTTATGATGTTGTTGGTCCAATCTGCGAGACAGGAGATGTCATTTCTTATGATACCCCTTTAAATGATGTAAAACTTGGAGATAATCTTATAATTCATTCTGCAGGAGCGTATGGTTCCGTTATGTCCTCAAATTATAATTCAAGGCCAAAGGTTCCTGAGATTTTAGTCTCCGGAAAAGACTCCTATCTAATTAGAAAGAAAGAGACAATCGATCAGATTCTTCAGAATGAGGTTGTTGTAAAATGAATGAACCTTTTGTTGTAGCAATAATTTCAAAAGGCGGGTTCTTTGTATATCCAATTTTAATTTGTTCTATTGTTGCCTTGGCAATTTTACTAAAAAAATTTTTCTTAACTAGAGAAAAGAATGTAATTCCTGAATTCTTCTTAAATGAATTCAATAACTATATAAGTAATGGAGAAATCTCGAAAGCCATTGAGTTATGTAATAAAAATTCATCTGTATTTTCTAAAATAGCATTAGCAATATTATCCTATGCAGGAAAATCTAGAAAAGAAATTGAAAAAATAGCTGAGGATGAAGGTTCAAAGCAGGTATTTTTGCTTTCGCGGTCCAATGAGATGCTTGGCTCATTAAGTAATATAAGCACACTGTTAGGCCTTCTTGGAACAATTTCCGGGATGATTACAGTTTTTCAGGTTATATCTACGCAAACTGTAGTAGACCCACCTAGTTTAGCAGGTGGAATATCTGAAGCTCTTTATACTACAGCATTTGGTCTAATCGTAGCGATTCCCACTTTTATTGGATATAAGTTTATTAACAATAAAGTAAGTGAAATTTCAAATAAGTTACAAGAAGAGTCTGGGAAATTAATTATTGAGCTAGAAAAGCATTGGAATTAAAATGAATTTTAATAAAAGACTTAATAGTGAAGAATCTTTATTGGACTTAACCCCCATAGTTGATGTGGTTTTTAATTTACTTATATTTTTTGCATTATCTTTAAATTTTTCCCAAATTACTTCAAGTATTAATATTAAACTTCCAAAAGCAAAGAGTTCAGAAGTTGTTACTGAAAAACAAATTGTAGTCAGCATTGAGAAGGGAAATAAAATATATATTAATGAGAATAATTTATATATTGATCAGGTTGCAACCTACCTTTCTGATATAAATAAAGATAAAGTCGTAGTTGTTAAGGCTGATGAGTCAATCGACCATGGATTTGTGGTTCAAATTATGGATCTAATAAAAAGATCAGGATTTAAGAAACTAGGAATTGCAGTTAAAAAGAAAGACTAAGTTTCAACAAAAATAAATATAAGGACAAAGTCTCTTGAAGAAAGATGTGACTAATAAAAAATCAGATTTACTGTTTGGGTATTTCTTAGTAATGGGAACAGCTTTTTTTACTGCTTTTTCATATATCTTTGGTAAAAAGGTTTCTGAAAGCTTATATCCAGAAACTGTGGCATTTTATTGGTTTTTTGGTGCTTTTTTATTTGCATTAATTAAAAGAATGATTTTTGGTATTTTTGGAACTACTTTTCGTGTTCCCCTGAAGGATCTTCATAAATATAAAGATGTAATGATTGTTTCATCAATAATTACAGTCTTTGGCGTAGCCTTCTGGGTTATTGCCTTGCGTGCCGCAGGCCCACCCGTCACTTCTTTTCTGATGAAATTCCAAGTTGTTTTTTCTGTAGTTTTAGGTGCCTTATTTTTAAATGAAAGACTTAGAAGTTTAGAGATTTTTGGAATTATTCTTACTATAATTGGTGGTTTAATTATTACTTATGATACTTCAATCTTTGAATTAAAAGGCTCTTTTTATGCAATCTTAGCTGCCTTTTGTTATTCTTGCCTTTTTATTATCGTCCGAAAAAAAGGTACTAATTTAAACATGATGATGGTAGCAACCTTGAGATCATTGGGGGTTTCTATTGTTGGAATTTTATATTTATGTCTGAGTGGGAAGTTTCAATTTCCATCAAATATTGATTTAATTAATATGCTAATTGGAGGTACTTGTGGTGCATATATTGGAAAAGCTTTACAATTTCAGGCAATAAAGTTGGTTGATGTCTCAAGAACAACGGCAGTTACACCATTAGAGGCGGTTTTTGTTGTTTTGTTAACTTTTTTATTCTTTGATACTGTCCCAAGTTCAATCAAGCTTTTTGGTGGAGGATTAATATTGACTGGTGTTATATTCTTATTAATTTTTAGGAAGGACAATTTAAATTAAATAAAGTTTGTAGTTAATTTTTTTTTCTTTTTATGTCTAATCTCACACTCTTGAATTAGGTTATCGATAATTTTTTCCAATTTAACCCCATTAAGGCTCAACAGTTTTGGATACATGCTAATTTCAGTGAACCCTGGAATAGTATTGACTTCACTTAGATATAACCTTGGCTTTTTATTTTGTTTAGTGAATCCATATAGAAAATCAATCCTAGCAATACCCGAACAATTCAGAGTTTTAAAAACTTTTAATGATGTTGTTTTTATCTCTTTCATTAGCGTTGGATTTTTAATTGCTCTTTTGTATGGTATTTCCATTAATGACTTTCCATCAATATATTTTGCATTATAGCTATAAAATTCATCAGAAGGGATAACCCTCCCAGGATCAGAAACAACGATTTTTTTATTTTCAAGGATACTTATTTCAATCTCCTCAGGACTCAGTACAGCCTCTTCAACAATTACCTTTCCTGTGAATTTGAATGCATTAATTATTTTTCTTTCTAGTTCTTTTTTATTTTTGACCATATAGACTCCGACACTAGAGCCAAGATTTGATGCTTTAACAAAGCAAGGAAAACTAATTTTATCTCTAATCTCTTTAGTTATTTTAATTTTATCTTTTTTCCATTCATCTTTTGTAAAAAAACAAAAATCAGTAACTCGTATTGATTGATTTGATACAATTTGTTTGGTTAAAATTTTGTCCATACATATTGCAGAGCTTTCAACGTTACAACCAACATAAGGCTTGTCTAAAATTTCTAACAATCCTTGTATTGTTCCATCTTCTCCACCTGTACCATGAACCATAGGAAAAAATATGTCTATTTTATTTTTTGAATAAATTTTATCTTTTCTCATAATTAGCATGTTTTTTGTATTGTTGTTTGCAAGTAGTACTTTATTTTGTTTTTCTAATTTGAATTTAAATCTTGATGATGTATTTATTGTGGGCTTGGCTTCATAAAATTGTCCATTTTTATCAATAAAAATTCCATAAATATCGAATTTTCTGGGATTTATATTATTTAAAATACTGTTTGCAGATATAATCGATATTTCATGTTCAACTGATTTGCCACCAAAAATAATACATACATTTTTTCTCATTAAGTGAATAATACTCTCAAATTAATTAAAAGTTTATTATTTCTTTATATTTTGGTACAATATCTAAATTAAATTTTATAATTTCTAACTAAAAAGTTAAGACAAAGGGGGAAGAAACAATGTCTACAAAGGTCGTATTAAGTGAGCCATTAAGAACCGCTATTGGAACTTTTGGAGGAACTCTCCAAGATACTTCAGCTGTTGAGCTTGGTGTCACTGTAGTAAAAGAAATTTTAAGCAGAACCGGTATAGATCCAACGAATATTGATGAAGTTGTTACTGGTAATATTTTAGGAGCAGGACAAGGTCAAAATCCATCTAGACAAGTTGCGTTGGGTGCGGGCTTAGATCATGATACACCTGCATATAGTCTAAATAGAGTGTGCGCGTCTGGAGTTCAGTCAATTGCAAACGCAGCTCAAGCAATTAAATCAGGAGATGCTGGTGTTGTTCTAGCAGGGGGAATTGAAAATATGAACCTTGCTCCATTCATTATGCCAAAAGCGCGATATGGTTATAGAATGGCGCTAGAAGCTCAAGACACTGTTCTTGATGGAATGGTCTATGATGGATTATGGGATATCTTTAATAATTATCATATGGGTATGACAGCGGAAAATCTTGCTGAGAAATATAATATTTCTCGTGAAGAGCAAGATAAGTTCGCGATTGAAAGTCAAGGTAAAGCTAAAAAAGCTCAAAGAGCAGGAACATTTAAAAAAGAAATTGTACCAGTTCAACTGAAAAAGGGTGTATTTGATATTGATGAACATCCAAGAGAAGTTTCAATGGCTGCGTTAAGCCGACTTAAGCCTGTGTTTACTCCAGAAGGTTCAGTAACAGCTGGAAATGCTTCTGGTATTAATGATGGTGCAGCATATATGGTTGTATCGTCTGAAGAAAAAGCTCAAGAGCTTGGGTTAGATCCTGTAGGCGAAGTAATTTCATTTGCCGTAGCTGGAGTTGAACCCTCAATTATGGGAATTGGTCCAGTACCTGCAATGAATAAGGCATTAGCTAAAGCAGGCTTAACAATAGATGACATTGATTTAGTGGAATTAAATGAAGCTTTTGCAGTTCAATCATTAGCTGTTTTAAGTGATTTTCCTATCCCTGCAGAAAAATTAAATGTAAATGGTGGAGCTGTGGCTCTTGGTCACCCAATTGGTGCTTCAGGAACTATTTTGGTAGTTAAACTCCTTCATGAAATGCAAAGAAGAAAAGTCAAAAGAGGCTTAGTTTCACTTTGCGTAGGTGGGGGAATGGGAATTGCTATGGTTATAGAAAATCCTAAGGTTTAAGGATTCATTTAATGGCATTTGAAAAAAATAACCAATCTAAGGATTTGTTCAGTTCTCAGGTAGATATCCAGACCAAAAGATTCTTTTTTGATTTAAAAGAGAATCACAAGGGTAGATACTTGAGAATAACTGAACAAAGCGGTGGAAGATCAAGTATTGTTGTCCCGGTTGAAGGACTCGATGAATTTGAGAATCAAATTAAAATTGCTATAAGTAAATCACAAGATTGAACTGACGTCTTATTTCTTAATGATTCTTTTATGAGAGCATTTTTTTGAGCAATAACGCACATTTTCCCAATTTAATCTCCATTTTTTCCTCCATGTAAATTTCTTACTACAAGCTGGACAGGTCTTTGATGGAAGAGTTTCCTTGCTCATTTTAACGTATTCTTTTTTATAAATTTTTCTGCTGAACTAAAAATTCTTTCTTTTTTGTTTTTATCCATTGAGTCAAGTATTCTGACCATCATATTTAATCTAGGATTGCTTTTAAAAAAAATCCTATTATTTTTTATAAACCTCCAGTATAGACCGTCCATTGTATCGCACCAATCACCCTTTCTAAAATCTGTCATCTTTAAAATATAGTTTGACCCACAGATATATGGTTTAGTTGAGAAAATACCTCCATCGCTAAAGAGCCCCATTCCGTATACGTTTGGATACATAACCCATTCAGATGAATCTGTGAACATTTCCATAAACCATTTATATACAATCTTTGGTTTAATTTCGCATAAGTTCATTATATTAGCCAGAATCATTAATCTTTCTATGTGATGAGACCAGCCGTATTTGCTAGCATTTTTTATTGCATAATCCAATGGGTCAATACCGGTTGTCCCTTCATACCACGATTTTTTCATTTTTCTTGAATGCTGGAAGTAATTACCTTTTTCTAGCTTTTCAGAGTAATTTTGATAAATTCCCCTCATAAACTCTCTCCAACCTATTATTTGTCGAATGAATCCTTCGAGAGAATTTAGATTTATATTGTTCTTTTTATGAAAATTGAGAACCCTTTTTATTATGTATTCTGGTGTTATTAAGCCAATATTAATATATGAACTTAAGGTGCTATGAAATAGTATATTATCTCTAGTATCAACTGCATCCTCATAATCACCAAAAAGATTAATTTTACTTTTTAGGAAAAAATCTAATATTTTAACGACATCTTTGCGTTCTGTTGCAAGGCAGAAATCTTTAGTGCTTCCAGGATGGTCTTTAAATTCTTTCTCTACAAATGATTCTAGTTCAATAGTATGATTAGTCCTTTTTATGTTGGGAAATTTTGGAATACTAATTTTTTTTGGAAGTTTTTTCCTGTTCTCATCATCGAAGCTCCATTTACCGCCAAGAGGAAGATTATCCTTATCTACAAGAATATTCATTTCCTTCCTTGTTTGCTTATAGAAGTTGAACATTAAAGGTTTTTTTGTTGTTGAAATATAATTTTGAAATTTAATTCGTGAGTTTAAAAACATTGGGGTTTGCAATATATTCCAGTAAATTTTTTCTTTTCTAAACAGTTTTTCAATCTTTTTTTCAAACATTTTATCTTCTATTTCAAAGCTTGTAACCTTCGAAATTTTATTTTTCTTAATTATTGAAATTAATTTCTCTGTGTATGGAACCTTGAATTGTTGGTCTTCAATTGGTAAATATTTTGTTTTAAAATTTTTTTCTTTTAAATTATCATGAAAGGATCTCATAGATGATAAATAAAATAAAATCTTATTCTTATGATGTTTTTCATACGTACATAGTTCAAAGTCTTCTGACATAAAGAAAAGGTGGTCTTTTTTATAATCTTCAAAATAACTTAAAGGGAAAAGTTGGTTCCCAAGTACTAAAAAAAGGTTCATAGTACAAATATAACTAAAAATATTTATTAATATTTTATTAGGGTGACAGGCTTAGGTTTTTAGCAATCTTTCATTTTGATTTTTATAACTGTTATTAGTTATTTCTGAAGCTATTTCTTCAACCGTTATTTTGTTTCCTTTAAAGTTTTCTTCTGTATCAATATACGCTAGAGCATAAGTTTTTTTATCTTCTTTAAAATAGAAATAATTGCATAATTCTCCAATTAATTTATTTTCGTAATTAAAAACTTGAGAATTCTTGGTAATCAACTGCGGAATCATCAGGCACGCCAAGTTTCTCTTAACTTTTCCTCTATAATGTATTCTCGCAATGGTTTCTTGACCAATATAACATCCCTTGGTGAAGGAGATTGAAGACCACATATTGGCTTCTATAGGTATAGTCTTTGATGTCAGTTCGGAGCCTCTAGTTGGTATCCCCATAAGCAGCCGCCATAAGTCATAACTATTCTGATCTGTTGATTCAAAGTTTTTCATATTGTTATCCTTTAGAGGTTCCAAAAATACTTTAAAATTTTCTTCTAAGATTTGTGCAGACTTGAATTCTAATATTTCAAAATCATTTTTAATATCCCCACCCTTAAAAACTTTAAATGAGTCATTTAAATCGATTATGTCTATTTTGTAAGACATTCTATATTTTTTTAAATATTCTAAAAGATCAATCCTTTGATCAGTATCATGCAATATATAGAGTTCATCACCATTGTTAGCGTATATTTCAATATCATACAAAATTCGTCCTTTTATTGTTAATATTAATGTATTTGTTGAAAAATTAGCTTCAGTATACTTTATTTCATTGCTAGATATGCCATTTAAAAATTTAAAGGATTCTTTACCTCTAAGGTGTAAGACACCTTTTTTATTATAGTGAAATAGAAAATGATTACTCGAAAATATTTGCAATATACTATCGATAGATTCTTTCATAATATTTTTAATTAAAAAATTCCTCTTTTACCCTTAATCGTATAAAATACATATTATTAATTTACTTACTATTTTTTGTTTTTTATAGGGTTTTATATGGAATATCCAAAAAGAAATAAAGTATTGATAATTGGCTCTGGCCCTGCTGGTTTGACTGCGGCAATCTATTGTGCGAGGGCAAACTTAAATCCTATAGTATTTGAAGGGTATCAAGCCGGTGGCCAGCTTACAATGACAACTGATGTTGAGAATTTCCCGGGTTTTCCTGAAGGCATCATGGGCCCAAATCTTATGGATTTATTAAGATCGCAAGCTCAAAAATTTGGTGCCAAATGCATTACAAGGCAAATTGATAATGTAAATTTTAGTAGTCAACCATTTGTTCTTCAATCTGGTAGTGATATATTGGAAGCTGATTCTGTAATTATTTCGACCGGTGCGTCAGCAAAACTATTAGGCATTAAAGGCGAAGATAAATTTGTTGGCAAGGGTTTATCTACTTGCGCGACATGCGATGGATTCTTTTTTAAAGATAAATCTATTCATGTTATAGGTGGAGGGGATAGCGCTATGGAGGAAGCAATTTTTCTTACAAAATTTGCTTCGAAGGTAACAGTTCTTCACAGAAGAGACACGCTAAGAGCTTCAAAAATTATGGTTGATAGGGCTATAAAAAATCCAAAAATAGATTTTATTTGGAATGCCAATCCAAAAGAGTTTCTTGGTAATGATGATAAAGGGCTTAATGGTTTGATATATAAAGACACTAAAACAGGGAATGACATTAATATTGATACAGATGGAGTCTTTGTAGCTATAGGACACAATCCCAACACTTCTCTTTTTAAAGATGTATTGGATATGGACTCGAGTGGATACTTGATTACAGAGGGTAAGTCATCTAAAACAAATATCCCTGGGGTTTTTGCTTCAGGTGATGTACAAGATAGTACTTATCGACAAGCCATAACTGCCGCAGGATCGGGCTGTATGGCTGCAATAGATGCTGAAAGATTTTTGGAGGAGAAAGGTGAACTATAGGTCTTTTTTTAATAATAAAGATTTAATCGTTTCTGAAGTTGGATTTGGTGTATGGTCAGTAGCAACAAAATGGTGGGGGGTTACAGAAGAAAAATTATCTATATCTCTGCTTCAGCATGCTTTTGATATGGGAATAAATTTTTTTGATACTGCCGATATTTACGGAAATGGTTACGGTGAAGAAATATTAGCTAAAGCTTTTCCATCTTCTAGAGATAAAAAGATTTATGCTACAAAGTTTGGATATGATATTTATTCAAATAAAGGCGAACGTAAAGGACATACTGAAATGCCCCAAAAGTTTACCGGTAAAGATATAGAGTTCTCTTGCGAGCAAAGCTTAAAAAGATTAAAAACCGATTATATAGATATTTATCAGCTGCATAATCCTCGTATGGACTTTATAAATAATGATGATGTTTTAGAGACTTTAGATAAACTGCAAAGGCAAGGAAAGATTAGATCTTTTGGAATGGCTTTAGGTCCTGATATTGGTTGGTTAGATGAGGGATTAGATTCAATGAATCATTCACCAGAAACTTTACAGATTATATATAATTTATTAGAACAAGAACCTTCGAAGTCTCTTTTTAAGAAAGCGAAAGAGACTAATACTTCATTAATAGCTAGAGTGCCGCATGCCTCAGGAATTATGGATGGGAGCTTTACAAAAGATAAAGTTTATTCTAAAGATGATCATAGAAGTCATAGAAGACAAAAGTGGATGGAGGCCGGCTTAGATGCCAGAGATGATTTTGAGTTTCTATTCAAAGATAATGGAAGGACTATTGGACAGGCAGCAATACTTTTTCCTCTATCTGAAAAAAATATATGTACTGTTTTGCCAAATTTCACATCTCATGAAGAAATAGAAGAATACACTAAGGTTTCTGAGGTGCCCCCTTTTACTGAAGAAGAGATTGAGAAAATTGAAAATCTTTGGAATGAGAAACATGTCTCATCGCTTGCTCAGCCTTTTTCAAATACTAAGACCAAACCAACCCCATCTTAAGTTTTATTTCTTAGGAATTTTTGAAAAAATATGATTCCTAGACTTAAGGTTAGGATGTTCTTAATTAAGAGTGAAATAGCTGCTCCGTTATGGTTCATCTCGTGAATTAAATATGGAAGAGATATGCAATATGCGAAAGTAGTAATTAGAGTGGTAAGCGTTAGAAACTTAGGTTTTCCAGAAGATAGTATCGAAGGATTTACCCAATAAGCAAGATTGTGAATGATCATTGCAAAAATTAATATTTTTAACGATAAAATGGATTCAAGGTAATCATTTCCAAAAAATAATATCACTAATGTTTCAGAGAAAAGAAAAATAATCAATCCTATTCCTAATGAAACAAAGAATATTATTTTTGTAGTATCAAAAATAATTTTTTTGTAAGTTTCAAAATTCTTCTCTGAATATAGCTTTACTAATTCAGGGAATATGATTTCGAGAACGGGATCCATAAGTCTTCTAATAATCTTTACTATTGCTCTTGCCGCTCTATACAGCCCTGCATAAAATGGATTTGCGAGATAACCAACTGCCAATACCCCTAGGTTCTTATCGTTTGCTATATTTAGAATATTTGAAAAATGTGCATTGAGCATAAATTTTATAAATCTAATGGAATCTTTAGAATTAGGAAGATTTGTGAAATTAAGAGGTATATTGTTCTCAATTAAAGTTTTCGAAAAATATACCAATCTTATTGTAAAACTTAATAAGTAGGATAAAACAAAACAATAAATAATATTTTGAATATTAAAGTTAAATTTTAAAAGAGCTATACAAATTATAGATAATCTAAACATGTTTGTATAAATATTGATTTTAAATATTGCCTTATATTGATTGAAGGTCCTTAGTATTCCATCAAATGTTTCATTGATTGAAATAAATAGAACAACCAAAGAGTAGCTTATTATTAAATTTTTTGAGCTAATACTTTCATCAAAGAATTTATCGCTAAAATTATTTGCTATTAAAAATATACATAAAAAGGAAAAAGCTGAAGATATGATATTTAATATAATACTAAGGCTAAGAAACTTTGACACTCTATTCTTATTATTCTGATCTTCTCCAATAAATTTAATTGCGGTGTCCCATATTCGAAGGCTAAGAATTATATTGCAAATTTCAACAATTGAAATAATCATTGAGAAAATTCCAAATTTTTCAACACCTAAAAATCTTCCTATTAAAAGTATTGTAGCTGCTGACAATATACCGCCTGCAATCTTTGCAGCACCCAGAATCTTAAAGTTTTTTTTGATTCTTGTAGTTAAATCTTGATAGCTCATTTAATCTCTCTTATTTTGTGCAATCCAAGATCTTTATTCTTTTTTAGATAGTCTATGATTCTAGAATCAAAATTATGAATTTTTTTGTTTAAGGATATACAGTTCAAATCTCTATCCCCAGATAAAGTCTTATATGGTTTTTCGCATATCGGTGGGATACTTATATACTTATTGTCGAGTTTTTTTATTCTTAAATTAAAGTCGTTAATTGTTTCAATCTCTGAAAACAAAGGAAGGTAGTATGGCTTTAAAGGTATCAAGTCAACTCTTAGATAGTCTAGATGCCTATCTCCGAAAATTATTCCATCCCCTTCTTTCAATGATATATGTCTACCTTTTATATTTTCTATGTTCTCAGAATAGGTAATACCACTAAAGGATATTTGCTTATAGATAACATTATATCCAAAGGATATAGATCCAAGTAGTACTAATAATAAATACATCCCTTTAATATTAGGAAAATTAAAATTAGATCTTGATAAGATTTTATATCCGAATCCTATAAAAAATAAAATTGATGAAGGGAATAGTATTCTGTATGAAAAAGGGGAAAACCATATAGTTAACCGCCAAAGTAAAACAATTAAAAGATAGAAAAGCGCTAAGTTTATAAAATTATTTCCTAATTGGTTCATGCTAGGTTCACGAACTTTAGTCTTCTTAACATAGAAAATACTAAAGAATATAAAAGCAGCTGATAATATCGATGATAGGATTGAGAAGATTGGATAACTGGAAAGTCTTACGCTAGCCATAATAAAATTAAGCTCTTCAAAAATTTTTTTAGTAAATTGTAATATTATATCTATTGATGATTCGTAGGTTAAATATGCGTGAGGATATGTGAAAAAACCTGTAAAGTGTTTATTCATATATAAATATGAGCACATGTAAATACCACATAAAGTAAATAATATGAAAAAGTATTTTGAATTTGGGCTTTTAGATCTCAATGATCTTAAAATTAAAAATAAGTTAAAAATAATTAGGTAGCCCCCGATATATCTTGACGAAAAAGCTATGACAAAAGAAATAAATCCTATTATTACATTAATTCTTCCAGATTTATTTGTAATGTTATGTGTCGAATAAGCATATGATATTAGGCCAACAACAAATAAATTTTCTGTAAGGGTATATGAGAAAATATTAAGAAAACTACCAGCAAGGAAGAAAAAACCTATAAATGAATAACCATATGGAGTTTTTCTATAAATGATTAAAAAAATTATTAATATGCATAAAATATTTAACAGTTTTGATGACCAAAATACATCAAGATTTGTTAAAGAGGATAAAAAGGAAACAAGAAGTGGGTACCCCAAGGGCCACATACTAAAAAAATTTATCTCTCCACTATTTGTCCATGAATATAAGTAAAATGAGTTGTTAAGATTAAAATTTTCAGCAAATTTAAGAAAATGTGTAGAGTCAGTTGTCAAAAAGCCATTTGTATCTGTAAAGCTATTCGTTAGGATAGAGACGCTCAACAAAATAAAAGTAAAAATATAGAAGTATTGTTCTTTCTCTTCAATATTTATGTTTAAAATTTTTCTCAACATTCTCATGAACTAGTTAATTATAACTTTAGATTACATTATTATAGTTTGACTAATGAATCAATTAAATTTATTATCCCTTTCAAATCAATGCTAAAAATCATCCAATATATAATAATGCTCATAAAAGACCCAAAAACCTATAAATGGGCTATGGTTGGGATTTTTGCATTAATTTGTGATTATAATCTTTACAAATTTTTATTAGCTAAGATTGATATGGATATAGCAAAAGGAATATCAACTTTCTTGGGGGTAAATATATCCTTTCATTTTAATAGGCTTTGGACCTTCCAGTCAATTGGTTCTTATTTCGATGATTTAAAAAGATACATTGCATTATACGTAATAGCTATTTCAGTTAATGTGATAGTTAACAATATTGCTTATAAGATTTTTGATGATATAAACTTAGCCTTTTTTATTGCGTTATTTGTTGCAGTCACTATTGGTTATTTTGGTCAAAGACTATGGGTTTTTAAAAATCGAGTAAAATAGGTATGTTATTCTTAGTTCTATGAAAAATGTTTTAGTTACAGGTTCATCTGGATTTATCGGCTACCATCTATCTCTGTTATATCTAAAAAAAGGTTTTAGAGTTTTTGGTATAGATGATATGGGTGATGGATATGATGTGAAGTTAAAACAATGGAGACTGAAGGAACTAAAAAAACATGATAATTTCATATTTGATAAAATTGATATTTCATTAGAAAAAAAACTTGGGAATTATTTTTTAAAAAATTTTAAAAAAAATAAAATTGAAACAATCATTAATTTGGCAGCAGGGACAGGAGTTAGAAAGTCAACTCTTCATCCAAATTCATATTATCAGTCAAATTTAATGGGGGTGCTAAACCTTATTAAATTAAGTAGAAAATTCAATGTTAAATCTTTTGTTCAAGCATCAACTTCCAGTGTCTATGGAGATAGCAAAGAAAAAAGTTTTAAAATCAATAGCGAAACAAGTAAGCCTGATTCAATTTATGCAGCTTCAAAGAAAGCATCAGAGGTCTTATTGCATGCATATCACTCATTGTACAAACAGAATATAAGTATCTTACGTTTTTTTACTGTTTATGGACCCTGCGGAAGGCCAGACATGGCACCATTTATTTTTACACAAGCTGCCATAAATAATAGATTAATTAATGTATTTGGGACAGGTAATCAAAAGCGGGACTTTACATATATAGATGATATTGTTCAGGGTATTTATAAATCATCTAAATTACGAGGTTTAAACTATCTTAATTTGGGGAACAATAGACCTGTTTCTATAAATAATTTAATTAAAATTATTTCTCAACTTGCAAATAAAAAAATCAAGAGAGTACATAAGCCATCCACACCGGAGGATGTTTTTTATACTTCTGCGGACATAAGTAAAACAAAGAGGATTATGAAGTGGGAGCCAAAGACCAATTTGGAGAAGGGAATATTTAAAACTTATAATTGGCATATTGAAAATAACAAATGGTTAAAAAAGATAAAAGTCTCATAGAAGAATTTGTTGAAATTTCTAAATATTTTGGACAAAGATTTGATCTAACTCAAGCTGCTGGTGGGAACTCTTCAATTAAGATAGGGAAGAAGATGTACATTAAATCAAGTGGCTATTCATTGTCAGAAGTAAGCCTAGACAATGGGTATACAATTTTAGACAATCTTCAGTTGGTTAAGTTTTTGAACAATATTAAGAACAGCGAAATTAACCAAAGAGTAGAAAAAAAATCGATTAAAATCTTGAGAGAGTCGGTTCTTCATGGTCCGAGCCCTTCAATAGAATCCTATTCACATACATTATTGAAAAAATATACTATTCATATACATCCGATAGCCAGCAATATAGTATCGGTTGATAAAGAATCAAGAGAGCTATTTTTTAAGGTTTTAAGAAACAATAAAGAAACAGAGAAGGTTTTCTATATTAACTATCAGCCTCCAGGTATTGACCTAGCTAATGAGATAACTAAAATAATATCCAAAGACGGAAGCCCTTTAAATGATTATCATACTTTGATATTCTTTTTAGAGAATCATGGGTTAATCTGTTCTGCAGATACAAAATCTGATTTAATAGATACTGTTGAAAGATTTGTAAAAAAATTTGAGAGTTATTTAGGAATTGACTTAACTCGATACAAGATGACTACTAAAATTTCACAAATTCTTTGGGATTGTTCTTATAAAAACTTAACTTGTTTTTATAGCGAAGATTCATATATTCAAAACCATATTTCAGTTAAGAATTCTAAGAGTTTTAGAAAACCTTTAAATCCAGATCAATTATTGTACTGTGGAGAGGCACCTTTGATAATCAAGACCTCTTTAAAAAGAGAGATAATCGCTTACTTAAGGAAGTATAATACTTTTCCACGAGTTGTAATTATTAAGAAAGATATCTACTTTGTTGCCGCAAATGTATTAAAGGCTCGTGAAAAAGAGGATGTATTCAAGGCACAACTATATTTTAATTCCAAGAAAACCTCGAATCGACCTTTGACTAAGAGTGAAATTGATAAACTAAGATCGTATAATTTATTTAAGAATAGATTAAGATTTTGGTTTGATTACACTAAGTAGTTTGCTAATCTTGTATCGGTTTCTAGCAATTAATTTATATATAAAATTAGAGAATATTTTTGGAACAATCTTCAATATTTTTATATAAAGATATGGCTTTTTGGTTGCCTCCATTGATTTTATAATAGCTTCAACGCCGAAATAGTATTGACCATTATCTTTAAAAACTAACTCATCTCTCATCTTTAAATTATTATCTAAATTATTTATATCATTAACTTCTAATTTTAAGGATTTATCAGAGTTAATATAGGATTCGTAAGAGTTACAAATCTTACAAGATTTATCAATATATAGTTTATTTGCCACTAATGTAGTGTAACTATTAATGATAGAATATTTAAATCCGCTTATAGTGTAATGGATAACACACTTGACTTCGGATCAAGTAATTGGGGTTCGAATCCTCATAAGCGGGATTTTCTTGCTGTTAAAGTGAACCATATATAGGTAACTTATTTTTTATGAGATTATAAAGCTCATCTTTAATATCTTTTGGTGTGCTGAGTTCTAAGCATTGATTAAAGATATTCTCACAATCCTTAAGTGAGAGATCATGAATAACTTTCTTTATTTTTGGTATCGAATAATAATTCATACTTAATTCTCTTACACCCATAGCAACGAAAAGAGGAAGGCAGTTTACATCGTTAGCCATTTCGCCGCAAATTGAAATATATGTGCCCTTAGGTACGTTTTCTTTTATTAGTTTTAACATCCTAAGCACTGATGGTTGATAATGAGATATTATATCCTCAAGAGTTTCGTTTGTTCTATCTGCTGCAATAGTGTATTGAATTAAGTCGTTAGTTCCGATACTTACGAAGTCAACACTGTCACATATTTCCTTTATTAACAAAACTGCCGAAGGTGTCTCGATCACAACTCCAATAGAAATTAAATTTGGATCAATATCGTAAGAATCTTGGACCTCTTTTATTGTTTTTATTGATTTATCTAGCTCAATTAGATTTGAGATCATTGGCAAAAGTATTCTTATTTTTTTATTTTTCTTTTCAACTACTTTTAATATTGCATTTAGTTGTGTCTTAAATGTAGCAGGATTTGCTAAGGAATATCTAATTCCTCGTAGTCCTAAAGCAGGATTGTTTTCTAAATGCGTATAATCTTGGATTTTGTCTCCACCAATATCAAGAGTCCTAATTGTAACTTCATCAAAAAGATTTTCATCAAACAGGCTAGCATAGTCATTAAATTGCTCATCGAGCGACGGAAATATTTCATTGTTTGTAAATAAGAATTCAGTTCTATACATGCCAATTCCTTCAGCGCCATATTTTGAAGCCATTCTTACTTCCGATGAAATTTCAATATTAGCTTTAATAGATATTGTTTTTTTATCTTTAGTTTCACCTGATAACTTAGAAAATTTGAAGAGGTCTTTTTGAAAGGATAGATAATCTTTTTTAAGAATATCCAATTCGTCTTTTTCAACTTTATTAACTTTCCATTTTACCTTCCCTTTGTATCCATCAACATATATTTTTTGGCCAGGCTTAATTAGCGTACTTATGTCTATCATTGACATTATAGTAGGAATACCAAGAGATCTAGCAATAATCGCTGTATGAGACGTAGTTCCACCTAAGTCTGTCAATATTCCGTTAACTTTACCGTTTTTACAATACTTTAAAGCATCAATTGGTGACAAATCGTGAGCTACTAATATAGTATTATTCTTGATTTGAATAAAATTTTGATTTAACCCTCTTAAGTTTTTCGTTATTCTTTCAGCAATATAATAAAAATCAGCAAGCCTTTCTTGCATGTATAAGTCTTTCACAAATGCGAATTCTTTACTCTTATTAGTTAAAACTTCATTAAGTGCCCATTCTGCGTTTATTTGCTTTTTTGTTATAAGCTCTATTATTTCAGTTGCAAGTATCTCATCTTCTAAAATCAAGATATTAAAATCAAGAATCTCTATATGCTCGATTTTATATTCATTATCAATATTTAATTTCATTCTTCTTATTTCATTCTTTGAAACTTCTACTGCAGACTGAAACTTATTAACTTCCTTAACAATTTCGCTAGATTTTATTTTTCTTCTCTCTACAACTGTTTTGGCTTGATTAATTAACAATGCATTACCAACAGAAAATCCAGGAGAAATAGCAATACCCGTTCTTTCTATACTCATGAATCTTCTCCAAATTTACTATCAAACAGTTCGGTTATTTTTTTCATAGCGTATTCTTCGTCATTTCCTGTAATATTAATTTCTATTTCTGTACCCTTGCTTGCCGCTAGAGATAAAATACCCAGAATACTCTTTGCATCAATTTCCAGGTTTTCTTTTGAAATTTTAATTTCTGATTCGAATTGATTTGTAATATTCACAAGTTTAGACGAAGCCCTTGCATGTAAGCCTAGTTTGTTTGATACTTTAATTTTCCTTTTCATTCACTAATTAAAAGTTTTCTATTTTCTATTTTCTTATTAATAATTATAGCATTTTGGTGTTTTATTTTCATTGAGAAAGTGGGAGTTGTTAAGCTTATCCTTCTAGGAATAAGAACATTGTAGTTTGTATTAACGGAGTTTTTCGTTGATTTATCTATTTTTACTGTTTTAAATTCGGAATAGGCTATCTTAGCCTCTCTTTTGTCGTCTATTATTATTTCTACTATTTCCTTTGTTTTTAAATCAATTTTTGAGGTTAATTTATTTTGTAAGACATATAAATAAGAGTCTTTAATTTTGTATTGATATAAATTTTTATCAAACCTTTCAAGATTTAATCCTAGCAACATATTATTTAGTTCGTTTACAGTAAGATCAAGGTCAAGGTATTTATTAAAAATGTTGAGATTAAACTCAGAAATATCTCTGTTTTTTACTTTTCTTTTTATTCTTTTATATTGAACCCTGATTCCATCAGAAATAAATTCCGCAACTTTAAATCTTAAAAAAATATATATGGTTATATGAATTTTCGAATCCCTCTTGATTTCATATTTCTTGTATAGTTTAATCTTTTTATTTTTAGGTAAGTTATAACTTACCTTTCCTGATATATTTGCAGTTCTTATGTAATCGTATTTTTTATTTACATCTTCTATTATCTTATGGACTTTATCGTCATTAATATTATTCGATAATGAATTTGATAAAGGTGTTAAGAGTAATATTGTAAAGAAAACAAGCTTTTTTAATTTTCTTAAAATATTTAACTTAATAAACATTTATACCCCTTTAATATTAATTTTAAATTTGACTAACAAAACTAATTTGTTTTAATTGTTATATGGATAATATATTAAAAAATATTTTAAGCCAAAAAAGAATATCAGTTAAAGAAGGATTGGAAATACTAAAGGAATTTTCGACCTTACAGATTGGACAACTTGCTAATATTGCAAAGAAACAAAGAGGCATTAAAGATGAAGTTGGCTTTGTAGTTGATACAAATCCAAATTATACAAATATATGCGATACAGAGTGCCTTTTTTGCGCTTTTTGGCGGAAAAAATCTCATAATGATTCATATGTACTGTCTTTAGATAAAATTGTAGAGATAGTTAAAACCTCCTATCATAACGGGGCTACAACTGTTCTTTTGCAAGGTGGCCATAATTCGTCTATAGGACTTGATTATTACTGTGACTTAATAAAAAGAGTAACTAAAGAGGTTCCTGGCATACATCTGCATGCATTTTCGGCTCCAGAAATTCATTCAATTTCTAAATACTGTAAGATGAGCACAAATAATTTATTAAAGCTATTTTGGAGCCTCGGGTTAAGGACAATTCCTGGCGGTGGGGCAGAGGTTTTAAGTAATAATGTTAGAAAAAAAATTAGCCCATTAAAAATTTCTGCTGATGAATGGATGAGAATTACAAGAGAAGCTCACTTGGTTGGGTTCAAGACTACTGCAACATTAATGTTTGGTCATGCAGAGAAAGATGAAGATATACTTGAACATCTTTTAAGAGTAAGAAATTTACAAGACGAAACAAAAGGGTTTCTTTCATTTATACCTTGGACTTTTAAGCCTGAGAATACTTTCATGGAAAGAAAAATTTCAAAAGAAGTAGGAGGCGACAGATATCTTAGAGTTTTAGGATTATGTAGAATTTTTTTAGATAATTTCAATCACATACAAGGATCTTGGTTTACTCAAGGATTTAAAGTTGGAGGCCTGTCTCTTTATTACGGAGCTAATGATGTTGGAGGCACTCTACTTCAGGAAAATGTTTTGAAGTCTGCAAATAACCCATATAAAGCGGGGATAGATGATATAGTTCATTTTATCAAATCGGAAGGCTTTATTCCTGTCCAAAGAGATACATTCTATAGAACAATTAAAACTTACTAGAGACTATTCTTAAAATCATTAATATCTTTTATATGTTTCTTCCTATTAATGCTCCATTCTAAAATTGTATTAAACATGAGTTTAATAAATTTCTTAAGTTTTTCATCTTTTATATTCCATTTATAATCGACTCCAAACTCTTTTAGGAATTTTGATGAAAAAAATAGCTGTTCGAATTGTGATGAATCATTACTGCTTCTTTTTGCATAAATACATGAATAGGATTTACCTAAAATAATAGAAAATTTTTCATCAAGATTTAATTTCAAACCTGCTAATATAGCTAGAGACTCTAATGAAAATTGATATAATTCTGAGTCTTTATTAGGCATTTTATTGATTTTATTAAATATAGAGTCAGGAAAAACCACTTTTCCTTTATGTATTATCCTCGGTATGTCCTCTATACATAGGCCGGATGGATCAAAAATACCTATATCTTTACAAAGACTGAACGATTCTTTAATTTCGTTCCAAATAATCAACCTGGTTTCGTTAATATTTTTATTCACCTTGACCATTATAACTGGGTTTGAATAAAGCTAATATTATATGTAGAATAGTAAGTGTTTTTGGGTGGGAAATGATATGGATATTAAATATTTAGAAGATAAATTACTGAAGAATAATGGCTCAATAAATTTCGAAGAAGCAATGGAACTCACGAATTTTCCTAAGAATAGAATTTTAGAATTAACTAGTCTAGCAAGAAAAGTAACATTGAAATATAAAGGAGATGGTGTCTTTTTAAGATCAATTATCAGCGCTAAAACTGGTGACTGTTCTGAGGATTGTTCTTTTTGTTCTCAGTCTGTCCACTATTCATCCCCGATTTCAAAACATTCATTACTAGATCCTGACGAAGTCTTACAAGCTGCCCTACAATCAGAAAAAATGGGTGCCTTTGATTTTTGTATAGTAATTGCTGTGAAAGGTCCTAGCAACAAGCAATTTGAAAAAGTAATTGAATCAGTAGAGATAGTAAAGAAGAATACTAAATTAGAAGTTGGTTGTTCTTTAGGGACACTTACAGAAGAACAAGCTGTTGCATTAGCTAAGGCAGGTGTGTGGAGATATAATCATAATATTGAATCCTGTAGAGAATTCTTCCCAAATGTTTGTACTACTCATACTTATGACGAAAGAGTGTCAACTGCCAGATTAGTAAAAAAAGCAGGAATGGAATTGTGTTGTGGAGGAATAATCGGTTTAGGAGAAAGTGTTGAGCAAAGAATACAACTTGCTTTTGAAATTAAAGATTTGGACCCACATACGGTACCTATGAATTTTCTAAATCCTAGACCAAACACACCTCTAGCAAATATGAAACCTGTACCTAGTCTTGAGGCTATAAAGACAATAGCAATTTTTAGACTTATAATGCCTGAAAAGGTACTTATGTCTGGCGGGGGTAGAGAAATTACTTTGAGAGATCTGCAATCAATGGGAATTATGGCCGGATCTAATGGAATGATAATAGGGAACTATTTGACAACTGTTGGAAGAGCACCGGAAGAAGACCTAAAAATGATCGAGGATCTTCAAATTCCTATAAGAGACAGATACGATACTATTGAATAGTTTTGATTTATGACGTCAACAAAAAAAATAAAATCATATGACTTAGATTACATTTGGCATCCTTTTACCCAAATGAAAGAATATCTAAATGAAGACCCCTTGGTAATTGAAGACTCAGATGGGATTTATTTAATTGATTCTGATGGAAACAAGTATATTGATGGAGTCTCATCTTTGTGGGTAAATATTCACGGACATAAAGTGTCAAAAATTAATTCTGCTATAAAAAAACAAGTAGATAAGATAGCGCACTCAACCCTTCTAGGGATAACTAATCCCTCGGCTTCATTGTTAGCAAAAAAGCTAATAGACATATCTCCGGTTGGCTTAAAGAAAGTTTTTTATTCCGGGGATGGCGCAAGCGCTGTCGAAGTAGCTTTGAAGATGGCTTTTCAATATTGGCTCATTAAAGGGAAGAAAAATAAGAACAAATTTGTGTGTTTAAAGGATGGATACCATGGTGATACTCTTGGAGCTGTTTCTGTGGGCGGGATAGATACTTTTCATTCAACTTTTAAGCCTTTACTTTTTAAGTCATATCAAATCGCATCTTATGATTCGTCAAATATAACAATAAAAGAATTAGAAAAATTATTGAAAGCTAAGTCAGACTCAATTGCTGCCTTGATATTAGAGCCTTATGTTCAAGCAGCAGGTGGAATAAAAGTTGCCGAAGATGGATATTTAAAAGAAATACAAAAAATATGTAAGAAATATAATATATTATTAATTCTTGATGAGGTTGCTACTGGATTTGGTAGGACAGGAGAAATGTTTGCATGTGATCATGACAATGTAACCCCCGATATTCTTGTTCTTGGTAAAGGATTAACAGGAGGCTATTTGCCTCTTTCAGCAACAATAACTACAGATGATATTTTTAACACATTCTTAGGTGAACATGATGAGTTGAAAGCCTTTTTTCATGGACATAGTTATAGCGGAAACCCCCTTTCTTGTTCTGCAGCAATAGCTAATTTGGATATATTTGAAGAAGAACGAACTATTACAAAGGCAAAAAAAGTAATTAAGGTTTTTGAAAATGAACTTAAAGAATTCACAGGATTAAAACACGTTTCATCAATCAGAAGTAAAGGTTTGATGGCAGGAATTGATCTTAAAAGAGATCCAGGGAACGATGTATCTTATAAACTTAAAGATAGAATTGGAAAGAAAGTGTGTGATGAAGCAAAAAAGGAAGGTGTTTTGATTAGGCCATTAGGAGATACTATAGTTATAATGCCGCCTGTCTCAATTAAAGAAAAGGAATTGAAGAAGCTTACTAAGTCCATTTATAAGTCGATAAAAGAAGTAACTGAAAATGAAAGTTAAAGAATTTAATTCGTGGATTACTGATAGCCTAAGTGAAATCAAGAATTCTAATTTACATAGAAGATTAATTGAGATTTCATCTTCAATGGGACCAGAAGTAACTATAGATAAAAAGAAATATTATCAATTTGCTTCAAATAATTATCTTGGGCTGACTACAAATTCCGCGGTAATTAATTCATCTGTCAGTTCAAGTAAAAAATTTGGCACTGGAACTGGTGGTTCAAGGTTGGTAACTGGTACATCTAACTTACATTCAAAACTAGAGTCAGAAATCGCTAAATTTAAGAAAACTAAGGACTCAATACTTTTTAGTTCAGGATATTTGGCCAGTATTGGAACCATTTCTTCAATTATGAATAAGGACGATATTATATTTAGTGATGAATTAAATCATGCTTGCTTAATAGACGGCGCTAAACTATCAAAATCTAGAGTTGTTATATATAAGCATACTGATATGAAAGATTTAGAAAGTAAATTAAAGAAGTATAAATCATTAAAGGTTAAAAAAATGATTGTTACCGATAGTGTATTTAGTATGGATGGTGATATTGCGCCTCTAGACAAGATTGTGGTGTTATGCAAAAAATATGGATGTATTTCTATGATTGATGAAGCGCATGCAACGGGTGTCCTTGGCGAATCTGGTAGCGGAGCCTCAGAAATGTTTAAGTTACAAAATGAAATTGATATATGTATGGGTACATTGTCTAAAGCTGTTGGTTCAATTGGAGGATACGTTGCAGGGTCTGATGTACTAATTGATTTTTTAAAGAATAAAGCTCGATCATTTATATTTGATACCTCTTTGCCTGCAGGGGCATTAAGTGCATCGTTAAAATCAATCAGCATTATTAAGTCTAAACCTCAATTAAGATTAAATTTGAATAAAAATATCAAGTACTTAAAAAAATACCTCTCAAATTCAAGGTTTAGTTTTTTAGATTTTCCAACACCAATAATTCCTGTAATACTTGGAGATGAAAAGAAAGCTTTAAAGTTTTCTAGATTATTATTGAAGAATAGAATCTTTGTCCCAGCCGTAAGACCACCATCTGTTCCAAAAGGGGAGTCAAGAATTAGAATAACTTTAATGGCGACTCATAAAAAGCATCATATTGATAAACTAATAAATGTTATGAAGGAATTAGAAAGATCTATTTATTAAATTGAATAGTAAAACATAGTTCAGAAGGTAAACTTAAATAGGTTTTAGATATGGCAAAAACAGAAAAAGAATTTGATCTTTTTTGGAGCCTATTGCTAGGCCGTAAGGTCGATAAAAAGAAGGCCAAAATCGAATATCTTAAGATTAAAACTGATTTTACCCCAAAAGAATTGGCTGATAAATTTAATAACTTGTATAAAATCACAGGAGAGGAGCGGTTTGTTCCACACCCTCAAAGATGGTTAAGAAATGAAAGATGGAACGATGAAATAAATGAAAAAGTAAATGGTGAGAAGATTTATAGAAATAGCAAAGGTTATATTATATCTAAGGAAGAGTGGGAGAAGGGGGAGTAGTCCTATAATATAATGAAAAAAGTCATTTTTTTACTTTTAGACGGTGCCAGAAAAGATTCTTTAGAAAATCATATTAATGATGGATTGATGCCGAATTTAAAAAGAGTTATCAAAGATGGAGGAACCCTGACAACCGCAGTAACAGTTTTTCCATCTACTACAGGACCAGCATATTTACCTTTTCTTATGGGTCTATTCCCAGGGAATTGTAATATGCCCGGTATAAGATGGTTTGATAAATTAAAGTTTTCAAGGAATAAAGGTTCTTTTTATTCACATCGAAGCTATGTAGGGATTGAAGGGTTATTCTTCAATAAAGATATAAAAAAATCTCAATTAACAATTTTTAACATTATAAATAAATCTCGATCGATTTTTAATGAAATCACAAAGGGATTACCAGTCAAATTTGACTTAACCAATATTTCGAAGGTTTTCCATAAATTTAAGTCCCATTTCTATGGTTCACATCATATAGATAATATTGCTTCAGATAAGCTATTAAATTCTTTAGAGTCAGATGCCCAGTTTGTTTTCTGCTGTTTTTTAGGGGTTGATTCTAATTCACATATATCTGGATGTGATAGTAGTACGGTTGTAGATTCATATGTCAATTTTGACAACAAACTTGGTTTAGTAGTTGATAAACTAATAGAAACAAACCAGTTAGAAGAGACATTGCTAATTATTACTAGTGATCACGGACACTCTAACACTCATACACATTTGGATTTAGTTCAGTTTTTAGAGCAGTATGGTTACAAAGTTTTTTCATATCCTTTAATTCATAAGAAATATTTAACTGATATTGATGCTGCAGTTATGGTTTCTGGAAATTCTATGTCTCATATTTATTTAAGAAAAGATAAAAATTGGGCAGAAAAATATACTTTTCCTTCATCTGAGAAATTAATAGATGACCTACTCCAACTTGATGCGGTAGATATAGTTATGACAAAAAATGAAAAAAATCAAATTGTAATAAAAAGTACTAGAGGAATAGCAATTTTAGAGAATAAGGATTCGGGTTTGCAATACACCCCATTGTTAAATGACCCATTTGGCTACAAAGGGATAAGTGACTTTTTAACCTTTGAAGACTCTTTGGATAAAACCTTTGATACTCAATATCCAGATGCTTTAGTGCAAATATTCCAGATTTTTAATTCGCCTAGATGTGGAGATATAGTTGTCAGCGCAGAGACAGGGTTTGATTTAAGAAATAAGTTTGAGTTTCCAGAGCATAAATCTTCACATGGATCATTAAAAAGTGATCACATGCATGTCCCTTTAATAGTAAATAAACAAATTCTAAATAATAGGATTAGAACAGTTGACTTGTTCCCTACAATCGTAGATTTTTTAGGCTTTAATTGTCCAAATAAAGTTGATGGTAAGAAATTAGATATTAATTAACTCTTCCCTAGAAAGTAGTTTTTTAAGGTCTCCATGAACTAATTCCTCTTTAGATTTAAGTGATGCTGAAAGCTCTTTTACTAGCCTTTTGAATGCATTTTCGAGTATTTTCTGTTCACCAAATGATAGTTCTTTATTTCGTGAGATATCATTAATTTCTCTAAATACTTCCCCTGCCATAATAATATTTCCTGTTTTTAGTTTTTCAGTATATGAACGATACCTCTTATTCCAGCTTACATTTTCTTCAATTTTATATTTTGTTTTCCCATTTATTAGAGACCACAAGGTTTTTATCTCATTCTTTTTTGCAAGAGGACGTAACTCCTTTGCTTGAACAGAGTTCTTTGGAATCATTACCGTGATATCACTGTCAACAACTTTGAGTATTAAAAACTGATGAGAAACACCAGAAATTTCTTGTTTTTGTATACCGGTTATTGTTACCAAGCCATGAGATGGATATACAGCTTTATCTCCGACTTTATACATATTATATTATCTCACATTTCATTATCATCTTCAATTTGATTCTTATCTTGACTACTTGTTTGGTATTGATTTATATTCAATTTATGAGTTGTGATACTTACCTAAAAAATTATAAGAGTTTTTTAGAGCTTAACGGCAAAAGTAAGAATACTATTGATTTATATTTAAGGGATATAACTTTTTATCTACAAAATTGTGAAAAATTTAATAAAGACATCTCACCTAAAAATTTTATTTTACTTTTCAATAAGAATAAAGTATTAAATTATTTTTTCTTTTTAAAAGATTCATATAAGAATAAAGATGATGGTGTTGCCATTAACAAGTTTTATAGAACATTGAGTAGAAAGCTTTCAGGTTTTTCTAAGTTTTTGGATTTTTTAGTTCGAGAAAAAGAAATTAAAGAAAATTTTTTAAATGGTTTTGATAGATCAAATTTTATCAAAAAAAATAGGGAATCTATAAGTAGAAATTATACAAAATGGATTCCAGAACAAGAATTACTGGTTTTTGTTGGAAATCTAATAGATTTGCTAGAAGAAGATTCCCAATCATATAAGGTTTCAAGGGATATTATGATTGTCATAATGTTAATATTTACGGGATTAAGGGCTAGTGAATTAGAAAATATAAAGCTTATTGATATTGATTTCGAGGAAAACTTAATTCATAACGTCACAAGAAAGAGAAGTGTAATATCAGAAATACCAATTGAGAGATCTTATCTAAAGCCTCTAATGATTAATTATTTAAATAACTTTGGTAAGGAGCTAAAAGATAAATCAGGATATCTTTTCTTAAAGAATAAAAACACTAAAATTGATCGTCATTTGGTTTATAGAGCTGTATCAAAATACTCAAAAAAAATGCTAGGTAGACAAATTCACCCCCATATTCTCAGGCATACATTTGCTACAATAATGTGTGTGAATGGTGCAAATATATCCGATGTTAGAGATATGTTAGATCATAAGAATATATCTTCCACTGAACTATATGAGCATGTAAATAAGATTAAAAATAAGTCAGAGATTATTAATAAATTTACTTCTGACTGAATAAAAAACTAATTCATTTAATAATTTTAATATGCTTTATATTACGACTAATTAAATAGTTGATAGAGATTTCGACAAATATCTTTTATAATTCTTCCCTTAATGACATGAAAGATAATTTGAGAGTTGCAGAGACATTAATTGAGGCTTTACCGTACATTCAGAAGTTTAGAGGAAAAACTATAGTTCTTAAGTTTGGCGGAAGTATTGGTTCGAAGGAATTTGCTAATTTTGCAAGAGACTTGGTTCTAATGCACTATGTGGGAATAAACCCCGTTGTAGTTCATGGGGGTGGAGTTGAGATTACTAAGGCTCTTTCCAAATCAAATGTAAAAGCTAAATTTGTCGATGGGTTAAGAGTAACTTGTGATAAAACAATGGAAGTGGTAGAAAAAATTTTGGTTGGAAAGATTAACAAGCAAATTGCTTCAAAAATAAAACTTAATGGTGGAGCTTCCGTTGGTATATCTGGAAGAGATAGGGAGCTTTTAAAAGTAAAAAAGATTAAACCACAAAAGAAAGGGGTTGATCTTGGTAGAGTGGGTGAAATAACTAAAGTTAATGTTTCATATATATTTGAACTTCAAAAGAAAGGATTTATTCCGGTTATAGCTCCAATCGGTATAAATAATAAAGGTTTGTCTTATAATGTTAATGGTGACCATGCCGCATCAAAAATAGCCTCTTCACTGAATGCAGAAAAACTTATAATCCTGACCGACGTTGAAGGTATTAGAGATAAAAATAAAAAATTAATTTCTTCTATAAAGAAAAGGCAAGCAAATTCATTAATAAAAAGTGGTGTCATAGCTTCTGGCATGGTTCCAAAGGTAAAATGTATGATTAATGCATTATCAGAAGGAGTTGGAAAGGCCCATATTATTGATGGAAGGATACCTCACTCCCTAGTGCTTGAAACATTTACTGACACTGGAATAGGAACCGAGATTTTATTATGAAGCAAAATAATATACTTGCAAAAAATAATAAATATTTGATAGAAAATTATCAAAGATATCCAATTGAGATGGTCAGAGGAAATGGTTCATATGTTTGGGATTCAAAAGGAAAGAAATATTTAGATTTTATATCAGGTATAGCTGTTAATAATTTAGGACATAATAATCAAAAGGTTAATAAAGCAATTAATTCTCAACTAAATAAAATGTTACATATCTCTAATCTTTTTGTAATAAAAGAACAAGTAAATTATGCAAAAGAATTGAGTAAGACAAAAAAGGGCTACAGAACATTCTTTTGTAATAGCGGTACAGAAGCTAACGAAGCTGCATTCAAATTAGCAAGAAGATGGGGGGTTTTAAATGGTGGAAAAAAAACAATTGTTTCTTTCTCTGGTGCTTTTCATGGGAGAACTTTTGGATCATTGAGTGCAACATCTCCTAAAAAATATAGGTACGGGTTCTACCCGTTAACACCTGGATTTAAGAGTATTAAATTTAATGATATTGATAAATTAAATAAATTAGTGAATAAAGATAAGAAAATTGCAGCAATAATAGTTGAACCAATTCAAGGTGAGGCTGGGGTTAAGTTTAGTGATATAGGCTTTTTAAAGGCCGTCCAAGATATATGTAATAATCAAAATATACTTTTTATTCTAGACGAAGTTCAAGTGGGTATCGGAAGAACAGGAAAGGTTTTTTGTCACGAGCACTTCAATTTAAAACCTGATATAATCACCCTTGCGAAAGCATTGGGTGGTGGCTTACCATGTGGCGCAATGATGGTGAATCCAAGATTTGCGGATAGTTTATCTCCTGGATCTCATGGAACAACCATGGGAGGGAATCCGTTGTCTATGGTAGCGGGACTTTCGTCATTTAAGCAGATAGCCAACTCTAAGTTCTTAGCCTCTGTTGAAAAAAAAGGAAAGTTATTTTTAAAGCAGTTAAAGATATTTGAAAAAAATTCATTTATAAAAGAGGTTAGGGGATTAGGCTTAATACTAGCTATTGAATTTCATTCAGATCAAGCGGCAAAGATATTTTGTAGTATATGTTTAAAAAAAGGCCTATTGGTAATATTGACTGAAAAATATAACGTTAGAATCTTGCCACCATTAAATGTTAAAATTAATGAGATTAAAGAGGCTATTGAAATATTTACTATAGCCTTGGAGCAAATTAATGAATAAATCTCTTTTATCAGTTGCAGATGTAAACGCTAAACAAATTAATAAAATATTTAATAAAATAAAAGAATTTAAACTTAAAGGATCAACGAAGTATAAAGGGAAGTCTATTGGTTTGCTTTTCGAGAAACATTCGACAAGAACAAGATTATCCTTTGAGGTTGCAATCTCAAGGTTGGGTGCATATCCAATATATATTAATAAATCTGATACTCAAATTTCTCGAGGTGAATCTATAAAAGAGACGGCTAAAATTTTTTCATTATATTTAGATGGATTAGTTTATAGAACATCCGACCAAAAGAATATGGAAGAGTTCGATAGATTCTCATCCATTCCTATTATCAATGCATTGTCAGATTTTGAACATCCAACCCAAATTATTTCAGATGTCTTTACAATAAAAGAGCTAAATCCAAAGAAGAAATTACAAGATTTGAAGATTGTGTATTTTGGAGATGGAAACAATATTGCTAACTCCTTTTGTATTATTGCTGAGATATTAAAGCTCAATCTAGTGATATGTTGCCCTAAAGGATATGAGCCAGATTTAAATAAATTAAAAATCAAGAGCAAGAATATTTCAATTGATAATAAACCGAGTAACGCAGTTATTAACGCGAATGTTATATATACGGATGTTTGGACAAGCATGGGAATGGAAAAAGAGGAGAAAAAAAGATTAAAAGATTTTAAAGCTTACCAAGTAAACAAAACGCTGGTTAAGCTTGCTGATTCGTCACATAATTTTATGCATTGCTTACCTGCGCATATAAATGAAGAAGTTACATCTGAAATTCTTAACTCTGATAATTCAGTTATTTATCAGCAAGCAGAAAATAAAGTCTATACTGCTATGGCTATACTTGACTTTCTTTTAAATCAGTCTCAAACATAGATTTCTTTCTTCTATCTCTATGAAAACTTAGTGCAAATCTATGTGCTTCATTTCTAGCATTAATGAGAATATTTAAGGGCTTTATATTGCCATTAAAATCAGCAGGCTTTGTCTTGTTTATTGTATATATCTTATCAATTTTTTCATTTTTTCTAGGTTTTGCAATTGAGGCAATATCAATATTCTTCAAATCTAATTTTGCAATTTTATTTAAATGGCCTTTCCCACCATCTAAAAGGATTAAATCCGGGGCCTCCCAACCTTTTTCATTTATTCTTTTTAATCTTCTTGAGACGGCTTCGTTCATCATTGCATAATCATTTGGCCCCTTTGTTACAATTTTAAATTTTTTGTATTTACTTTTATCTGGTGTTCCATTAACAAAGGTGACCATAGATGCAACCGGATTTGTTCCTTGAGTATTTGAAATATCAAAACACTCAATTTTATTTGGTCTTCTTTTTAGATTAAGGGCAACTTTAATCTGATTAAGACTTAAGTTTATTTCTTCTTCTTCTTTTATATTTTGTACAAGGTAATTTTCTGCATTTTCTTTTGCAAGTTTTATTAAACTATTATTGTTATTTCTTATTAACAATTCAGTCTTAACATTACTAGAGGAGAAGTCACTTAAATCTTTTTTAAGTTCAAGGAAGTAAGGAAAATCTTTATTTACTAATATTCTTTTTGGAACAGAGGTTTTTTTGGAATAAAATTGTGATATTAATTGATAGATATCTAGATTTGTATTTGTCGATTTAATTTCAGCAAACAGGTTTGCTTTATCTATTATATAGCCACCTCTAAAGAACAGTATTACAATCTGAATTTTTTTATCTAGTGTGTAAAAACCTATGACATCTGTATTGTTCAACTTTTCGTTAGATGCCGAATTAAAATAATAATTATTTGAAAGGAATGATAATTCATCTCTATAGAAAGACGCTTCCTCAAACTGTTCTTCATCTGCCATCTTATTCATCTTTTCTTCCAGCTCTTTTTTTAATTTTCCAATTTTTCCCTTAAAAATACTCTTTATAGATAAAATATTTTTACTATAAGTTGACTTGAGTGATTGTTCATCACATGGACCAAGGCACATGTTGATATTTTTATAAACACAGGCTCTTTTTTTATGCATTTTGAATTTATTTTCACTGCAATCTCTAATTCCATATATTTTTTGAAATAATTTTTTTGTTTTCTTCAGACCATCTGAGGATTTAAAAGGACCTAGATAAATAGACTTCGAATCATCGCATTTTCTTGACGAAGATATTCTTGGGAAGTCACCATCTAACTCTATTCTTAGAGAAGAATAGGTCTTATCATCTTTTAATAGAATATTATATTTAGGCTGCCTTATCTTGATTGTTTTGTTTTCAAGCATTAAAGCGTCTTCTTCACTATTAGTGGTGATAAAATCTAAATCTTTAGCTTCTTTCATTAAAAAAGTAATATTCGCTCTATTGTCTCTGGATTTAGAGAAATAGGATGTAATTCTTTTTTGAAGATTTTTGGCTTTACCAACATATAGAGTTTCATTTTTGCTATTTTTAAAAATATAAATTCCAGGTTTAGATGGAAGATTTTTTAAAACAAGCCCATCAATTTTCATATAAATATGTTAGCTGATTTTAAAAATATAGAAAATCAGCTAAGTTTTACTTATAAAGTTAGGATCTTTATATGTTAAAAGAAGAAAGAGCAAAATTTATTATCAGTAAGCTTAATGATATTTATCCTACAACTCCTATACCCTTAAATAGTAAGACAAAATTTCAATTGTTAGTTGCAGTTTTATTAAGCGCCCAGTGTACAGATGTTAGAGTTAATAAGGTAACACCAAAATTGTTTTCAATAGGAAGAAGCCCTATTAAAATGTCCAAGCTTCCTATATCCAAGATTTATAATATTATAAGACCTTGTGGCCTTGCTCCACAAAAATCTAAAGCTATATCAAAATTATCGAAAATTCTTGTTAAAGAATTCAGAGGAAGAGTTCCTAACGATATTACAGAACTAGAGAAATTACCCGGGGTTGGTCATAAAACAGCTAGCGTAGTAATATCACAGGGTTTTGGATATCCTGCATTTCCGGTTGATACACATATACATAGATTAGGTCAGAGATGGGGTTTGACGAAAGGAAAAAATGTTGCACAAACAGAGAGAGATTTAAAGAAGGTCTTCCCTATTGAATTATGGAATAAGTTACATTTACAGATAATATTTTATGGAAGAGAGTTTTGTACCGCAAGAGGCTGTGACGGACGTGTGTGTGCAATATGTAGAACATGTTATCCAAAACGAAAAAAACCATTCATTGCGAATAAACCATAATATTTGTTAAAAATAAACAGATTTATTAGGCCTAGGTTCTTGCGAACCTAGGCGTATTTTTTAAACTCCGTAATAAAGTACGAATTCATATGGATTAGGCCTTGTTCTCCAAGGAGTTACTTCCTCATCCATTTTATAATTAATGAATCCTTCTATGAGTTCCTTAGTAAAGACATTTCCCTCAAGTAAGAATTTATGATCTTTTTTGAGAGCCTCAAGCGCTTCAGCTAAAGAAGCAGGAACATTAGGATATTTAGCGAGTTCCTTTTCAGTTAGTGTGTATATATCTTTTTCTAGTTCTGGGGTTGGTTTAATTTTATTTTTAATTCCATCCATTCCAGCCATAAATAAAGCAGCAAAAATAAGATAACAATTTCCAGCAGGGTCAGGGAATCTAGTTTCAATCCTTTTTGCTTTTGGACTGTCTGAGTACATCGGAATTCTAATAGCCGCACTTCTATTTCTGGCAGAGTGCGCTAAAACTATAGGTGCCTCGTAGCCTGGAACTAGCCTTTTATAAGAATTAATAGTTGAATTTGAGAAAGCGCAAATTGCTCTTGCATGCTTCAAGACTCCCCCAATATAATGAAGCGCCATGTCACTTAGTCCGGCATACTTGTTTCCAGCAAAGAGTGGTTTGGAGCTTTTCCATATAGATTGATGAACATGCATTCCAGAGCCATTATCAGCATATATAGGTTTTGGCATAAAAGTCGCTGATTTACCATGAGCTTTAGCAACATTCTTCACAATATATTTGTACCACAAAGTATCGTCAGCCATTTGTTTTAATGGTGCGAATCTAAGGTCAATCTCGGCTTGACCAGGACCTCCAACTTCGTGATGATGACATTCAACTGTAAGTCCACATTCTTGCATTACTGATACCATTTCAGAACGAATATCATTGTATGTATCTTGTGGAGAAAGAGGAAAATATCCTTCCTTATATCTTATTTTGTGGCCAGTATTAGGTACTTCGTCTTCTCCCATATTCCATTCTGCTTCGTTTGAATCTAGGGAATAAAATCCTGTATTTGGTGTAGATTCATATCTGATATCATCAAAAATAAAAAACTCTAATTCAGGACCAAAAAAAACAGTATCTCCTACACCTGATTTCTTTAAGTAATCTTCAGCTTTTGTAGCTACATATCTTGGATCAAGATCATATCTTTCACGACTAAGTGGGTCAAATATATCGCATATCATTGCCAAGGTCGGGTAGGCTGTAAATGGATCAATTGTTGCCGTTGTAGGGTCGGGGATAATCAACATATCACTATTATTAATATCTTTCCATCCTCGAATACTGGACCCGTCAAATCCCATCCCATCTTTAAAAGTACCCGCGTCTATTTCTGAAACAGGGAAGGTTGTATGTTGCCAAGTTCCTAATAAATCACAGAATCTTAAATCAACAAACTCAATCTTTTTTGTTTTAATTAATTTTAAAACATCACTAGCTTTATAACTCATATAATCCTCCAAATTTTAAAAAATAATTATATTGCAGAGTCTCCGGACTCCCCAGTTCTAATCCTAATCGCTTGTTCGACAGGAATAACAAAGATTTTCCCATCGCCTATTTTATCTGTATTCGCAGATGATTGAATAGCTTTAACAACACTATCAACTTTGTCATCAGCTACAGCTATATCGAGCTGAATTTTAGGAATAAATTCAATTTCATATTCAGCACCTCTATAAACTTCTGTATGACCTTTTTGACGACCAAATCCTTTAACTTCAGACACAGTCATTCCAGTTACTCCAACACCCTTGAGCGCTACCTTAACGTCGTCAAGCTTAAAAGGTTTAATAATTGCTTGAATCATCTTCATCTTAAATTCCTCCAAGTATTCTTGTCAATACTTATCTTAGTATGACATAAATATAAAAATTAAGAAAAAACTAATGTTCTCATCTATTAATGGCAATAAACGTGCCAATTAAAGATTTATTTTCTAGTTCTGAATTTTAGCCTTACTTTTGCTCTACTCCAAGTATATTTCTATTTTTAAAATAAAAAATTATAACTTCCATGAAGATTTCACTCGTTCATATCTTGACAACTTAATAGAAATTAAGATTATTTTCTAGCGCTAAATTTTAATCCGGTTTTAGCTCTATCCCAAGTTTTATCAGTTATTTCTTTTAAATCAGCAACTTTAACTTTTTGTGAAGCAGTCATAGGGAATCCATCTTTAAATATTTCAATAAACCTTGGGACCATGGCAATAATAGCTTTTTCCGCTATCCACTTACAGAATTCAACTTCGTCAAATTTTTCACCATTTTTAACAATTATATTTAGTTTAAGCTCATCATCAGAAATATCAGGCAGTCTAATTCCTACAGCTATTGCGTCCTGGATAGAGGGATATTCTAGTGCTAAATCAGCAACTGCTATTGGGTCAACATTTTCTCCAGATACTCTTAGACGTGAATATCTTCCCATAAAATAGAATCTGCCATCAGTACCAGCAGCGAATAAATCATCTGAATTAAAAAAGCCATCATCATCAAAAGCTTCATGCGTTCTTCTTTTATCTTTAAAATATTCATTAAGAGTTGTATTGGGAATGTGTGGTTTGATAAAGAGGAGTCCCTTTGAAGAATCAGGTGGACTCTTTTCTAAGCTTGGATCCCAAGTAGGCCTAATAACTTTACTTATATTTTCAGGGTCTCTAATTTCTAGATAATATCCTTCAACCGGATATCCACATGAACCAACTCTTTGGTCTTCAGGATTTTTCCATAAAGGCATTCCCATTTCAGTAGAACCATATCCTTCAACAATTTTGAGATTAAATCTATCTTCAAATGCTAGAACATTCTTTGGTGCTGGACCTGCTAATACAGTTCTAATAGAGTGTTTTTTATCGAATTCACTTTCCTTAGATGACCACAAATACTCTGAAACAGCACCTAAAAAGTTTGTAACTGTCGCACCGCAATCGTTGGCCCATTTAAAGAAATTAGATGCAGAGAATTTTGGAAAAAAAACGGCTGTAGCGCCTGCACCTATTGAAGTAAAAAGACACATTGCTTGTGCATTTGCATGCCCCAAGGATAGAACGCTCATTAAAACATCTTCAGACCGTATCCCTTGGTATTGAAGATAACTTCTAACTGTCATAACTACGCCGCCGTGTTCTCTAACAACCCCTTTAGGCATACCAGTCGTTCCAGAAGTGAACATACATCTTTCTTGATCTTTAACGGTAATTTCAATATTTGGATTTTTATTTGATGAATTATAAAGATTTGAAAAAGATTCAACCTTTATTTTTCCTATTTGATTTGGTACTTCATTAGAATCAGATGCTATATATATAATTTTTAAATCTGTTAATTTATCTGCAATTTCTTCAATTAATGGTAGCCCGCTCATGTCTATTACTAGTGCTTGCATTTCTGAATAATTTATCACATAGGCTAGTCTTTCGCCCTTTTCATCTTTATTGATTGGAACTTGAACGCCACCAGTTTTGTGTGTTCCAAGAATTGAGAAAACAAATTCAGCACAATTTAACATGTACATCCCGACCTTGTCACCTTTTTTAATTCCTATTTCTATAAGACCGTTCGCAACTTGATTGGATTTTTCATTTGTTTCTTTGTAGGAATATTCTTGAATTATTTTTCCCTCAGAACTTCCTATTTTAAACATTAGTTTATCAGGATAGTTTTCGGCCCCTGATTCAAGGTATTTCGTTAGCGGTTTCCATTCGTTAATATTATCAAAATTTCCATTTGGGAGTGTTCCCACTCCCAAATATTCATTTTTAATAGGTTTAAAAAAGAGTTCCAAATTAGCTTACTTCCTTGAGCTAAATTTAAGACCGCTTTCTGCTCTATCCCATGTTTTATCTGATATTTCTTTTAGCTCAGCAACCTTAACTTTTTGAGTTGCAGTCATAGGGAAGCCACCGTCAAACACTTCAATAAATCTAGGCACCATAGCAACGATACATTGTTCAGCCATCCAAGTGCAAAACTCAGCTTCATCAAATTTTTCGCCGTCTTTAAGTATTATATTTAGTTTTAGCTCATCATCAGATACGTCAGGCAGTCTCAGACCTACTGCTATTGCATCTTGAATTGCGGGATGCATTAGAGCTAAATCAGCAACCGCGATTGGGTCAACATTTTCTCCTGACACTCTTAGCCTTGTATGCCTTCCAATAAAGTAATAACGTCCGTCAATTCCACAAGCCATTACATCATCTGAATTGAAGAATCCATCATCATCAAAGGCTTCTCTTGTTCTTCTTTCATCTTTGAAGTACTCATTTAATGTTGTATTTGGGACCAAGGGTCTAATATATAGAATTCCTTTGGCACTATCTGGAGGAGTTGGATCTATGTATGGATCCCAATGAGGTCTTACAACTTCTTCAATATTTTCTGGATTTCTCAGCTCAACATAAAAACCTTCGGTAGGATACCCCATTGATTTATCTCTTTGATCTTCAGGGTTTTTCCAAAGTACCATGCCCATTTCAGTTGATCCATAACCATCAATAACTCTAACATTGAAACGTTTTTGAAACTCATCTAAATTCCTAGGAGCAGGAGATCCCAACATAATTCTAATACTATGTTTTTGGTCATATTCACTAGGTTTTGATGCATATAGATATTCTGCAACAGCACCAAGCATATTTACACATGTTGCTCCACAGTCATGTGCCCATTTAAAGAAGTTAGATGCGGAGAACTTAGGAAAAAATACTGCGGTTGCTCCTGCACCAATTGCACAAAATAAACATAAAGCTTGAGCGTTTGCGTGTCCTAAAGACAATACACTCATTAAGGTGTCATCACTTCGAACTCCTTGTTGCTGCATATATGCTCTAACAGTTAGTACAACACCACCGTGCTCTCTTACAACACCCTTAGGCATACCAGTAGTTCCTGAAGTAAACATACATCTTTCTTTGTCGTCTATTCCAACGCTAACATTTGGATTTTCATTTGAAAATTCGTAAAGATTATTAAATGGCTCACAATTTATTGCTCCAATTTTTGATGGAACCTTAGTAGAGTCACCAGTAACATAAATGATTTTAAGATTTTCTAGCTTATCGGCTATATCTTCAATTAGAGGAAGGCCAGATTCATCAACAACCAAAGCTACTTGGTCTGAATAATTGATTATATATGCAAGCCTTTCACCTTTTTCATCTTTGTTTATTGGGACTTGTATTCCACCAGTCTTATGGATTGCTAGAATTGAGAGAACAAACTCTGCACAATTGAGCATATACATACCAACCTTGTCACCTTTACCAACACCTAAATTAATCAAACCGTTTGCAACTTGATTACATTTTTCGTTTGTTTCTTTATAGGAATAAGTCTCTGCAACTTCACCACTTGAATTTGCAATTTTAAACATTGCTTTATCAGGATAGTTTTCTGCTCCTGCTTCAAGATATTTAGTCATAGGCTGCCATTTTGATGTATCATCTAGGCTACCATTTGGTAAAGAGCCAGGACCTGTAAATTCCTGCGATCTCGTTTTAAATAATAATTCCATTAATTCACCTCGTATAAATTAAAAATAAATATAAAGATTGCCATATTTTTTAAAAAGTTTAAAGTCAATATTTATTTACTTTGGTTGAATTTTTTAGATTTTATTTATATCTTGGGACTTTGGATCTTTATAAGCTTTAATAAATAGTAGACTTCTTGATTTTTTGCAAAAAATTAGCAATTTTTTTCGTAATAATAGGCTTATTTGACAAATTATCTTCAATAATCTTAATTATTGCACTCCCTATGATAATTCCATTGGATTGTTTTTTTAAAACCTTTACATGACTGGGTTCGGATATACCAAAACCTACGCAAACAGGCTTCTTCGTCTTTCTTTTAACCTTATCAATAAATTTTTTTAAATTAATATTTAAACTCTTTCTTGCTCCAGTTACTCCAGTAACTGATACCAGATAAATAAATGAATTAGAAAGCTTAGAAATAATCTTAATTCTTTCTTTTGTGCTTGTAGGAGCAAGAAGATATACCAGCTCTATTCCGGCCTTATTGACAGCTCTTTGAGTTTCTTCAGCTTCTTCGGGTGGTAAATCAACAATTAATACTCCATCTGCACCAGACTTTTTAATTGATTTCATTATTTTTTCTAAACCGTACTGAAGAAATGGATTGAAATATCCAAAAAGAATTATCGGTGTTTTATATTTTAGCCGAAATTTTTTTACTAAGCTTAAGGCATCATCAATATTTGTGTTATTTTTTAGTGACCTTTCTGTTGCCCTTTGAATTGTAGGACCGTCGGATATTGGGTCTGAAAACGGAATTCCAAGTTCTATGATATCCACTCCATTTGTTGCAAGAGTCTCAAGTATTTTGGAACTATATTTTAGATTTGGATCTCCAGCAGTAACATAGGAGATGAAACACGCTCTATTATTCTTATTGGATTCTAAGACCGTATTTAATAATTTCATTTATAACTTTTCCTTACTTAAAAAATCTCTAACAGATTGTAGGTCTTTATCGCCTCTGCCTGAAAGATTAACAATAATAGATTGGGATCTTCTCATTTTTTTAGCTACTTTCAAAGCATAAGCAAGGGCATGAGCAGTTTCTAGTGCCGGTATAATACCTTCCTTCTCAGAAAAGTATTGCAACGCACTAACGGCTTCTTTATCATCGATAGATTTATATGAAATTCTTTTGATATCATTAAGAAAGGAATGTTCTGGTCCAACTCCAGGATAGTCTAATCCAGCGGAAACAGAATGGGTTTCATCAATTTGACCAAACTTATTTTGTAGCAGATAGGTTTTGCTTCCATGCAAAACTCCCTTAGATCCTGCAGATATACTTGCAGAATGCAAGCCGGTATTGACTCCACTTCCTCCTGCTTCAACTCCAACCATTTTGACCTTTGAATCATTTAAGAAGGGATAAAATAAACCTATGGCATTTGAGCCACCTCCGACACATGCAATAAGAAGATCGGGGAGCTTTGATTCGACCTTAATTATTTGTCTCCTAGTTTCTTGACCGATTATCGATTGAAAATCTCGAACTATCATTGGGTAAGGATGAGGGCCTGCAACACTACCAATTATATAGAAAGTTGAGTCAATATTAGTGACCCAATCTCTTAAGGCTTCATTGAGAGCATCTTTTAAAGTTTTAGACCCAGAACTAACTGGTATTACTTTTGCCCCAAGTAGCTCCATTCTTTGAACGTTTATTGATTGTCGACGTGTGTCTAGTTCACCCATATAAACCTCACAATCTAATCCTAAAAGCGCACATATTGTTGCTGTTGCAACTCCATGTTGACCCGCTCCAGTCTCGGCTATGATTCTTTTCTTACCCATTGCTTTTGCAAGAATTGCTTGGCCAACAGTGTTGTTTATTTTGTGTGCTCCTGTATGAGCTAAATCTTCACGTTTTAAATAAATTTTTGCACCTTTTAAATCTTTAGTTGTTCTCTCTGCAAGATATAAAGGGGTGGGTCTTCCGACAAAATCCTTCAATAAACTGTTAATTTGTTTTTTAAATTTTTTGTTTTTTTTAATTTTTTTATATTCTTTTTCTAATTCATCTAAAGCAGGCATAAGCGTTTCTGAGACAAACTTTCCACCGTATTCGCCAAACCTACCGTTTTTATCTGGAAATATTTTTAGATTTTTTTTCATTGTTTAATTAATCTTACTATAGTTTCTAGTTTTTTTATATCCTTTGTTCCTGGAGTTTTTTCGACACCAGAACAAATATCAAAGAAAGAAGTATTAGATTCTTTAATAGCGTTATTAATATTATCTATAGATAGACCTCCAGATAAAATAATTTTTTCTCTATCTACTATTTTGGAAATTAAGCCCCAATTAAATGATTTCCCTGTCCCACCATATAGATTTTTATCAAAAGTATCAAATAACCAGTATGTTGAATTTGAAAGGGTATATGAATGATCTAAGGTATTGCTAACCGAGAAAGCTTTAATTGTATCAAATTTAATTTTTTTAATGTAATCATTGTTTTCATTTCCATGAAGCTGTATTAGCTCTAGATTAAGCTCATCTCCTATTTTATTAACCTTGTCTATTGACTCGTTAACAAATACTCCAACTTTCTTAATTCTCTTACCTGCTAATTTCTCACATATAATTTTTGCCTTTTCAGGGAGTATGTATCTAGGGCTTTTTTTATAAAAAATAAAGCCAATAAAATCCACTTCTAGATTAGCGCAGAACAAAGCGTCTTCAAGGTTAGTTATTCCACAAATTTTTACTTTATTCATCTTTTATTAAATCCAAGTAATCAAATTTCATTCTGTTTAAACTAAAATTCTCATTGATATTTATTTTAGCTGAATCCCCCAACGATGATAATTTATCTTTATTCTCATATGCAAAACTAATTTTTTTTGCAATGTCATCAATATCCTCTGAATCTACCAAGTAGCCATTAATTCCATCTTTTATAAGCTCCTCAGTCCCTGAATTTTTCGAACCTATAACAGGTACCGACCTAGCCATACTCTCTATCGCAACATTCGGTAACCCTTCTATCTTAGAATTCCAAGTTCTATTGCATAGAATAAAAGCGTTTGCTAAATCATAGAACTTGTGGATATCCTTCCTTTTAATACCCCCAGGAAAGAAAACATTATCTTCTAAATCTAATGATGCAACTAATGATTTATATTTTTCTTTATAACTACCTTCGCCGACACAAATATATTTAATATTTTTATTTCTTATTTTTCCAAGGGCTTTAATAACGAAATCCTGGCCTTTTCTCGGTAGGAGCCTAGACACAGTTAACAAAATAAAAGTATCTTTATCTACCTTATAGCTTTCTTCTAAAGATAAATTTTTTTTTCGTTTAACAAATTCCTCATCAATTCCATTATAAATTAATCTAATTTTTTTAGATGAAAAAAATTCATGTTCCTCACTCATTAATCTCTTTGTATTTTTACTTACCGCAATAATATATTTTGAATTTTTATATAGTCTTTTTAAGAAGAACTTTGAAAAGAGACTTGAAAGATTTTTTCTTTTTATAATTGATTCAATTCCAGAGCCAGCAACCCTAACAATTTGATCTATATGCTTTTCATTCAATAGGCCACCAATTATCTCGGCCTCTTCTCCCAAAAAAAGAATTTTCTTTGGCTTAAAAGTATGAATAATCTTTTTAATTTTTATTAATCCATGTAGGTATTGTAAAAGAGGAATTTTTTTAAAATATTCTCCGCCGATAAAATTAATCCTATGAACATCAAATTTATCAAATTTTTCAGAATCTTTCTTTCCATAACTAGGGCAACAAACCATTAAGTTATTTTCTGAGCCTAATATGTCAGCAATCATCTTGGACGAAGTTGCAATTCCACCTTGAAAAGGCGGGAATTCATGAGTGTATATTAGAATATTCATTTTTTAATTATATTGCATTATATGATATATAAAAGGTTTCGAATTAACGGTATAATTCTCTTTAATCTACGGAGGATATAATGATAGGTGGAATAGGTGTCGGAGAATTAGTAATTATCTTGGTCATTGTTCTTTTGATTTTTGGACCTAATAAATTAGGCGATGTTGGATCTGCTATAGGCAGAGGAATATCTGGATTCAAAAAAGCAATGAAAGATAAAGATTCTGATGAAAATAAAGACGAAGATAATAAAGTTTAATCAAATCTTTTGAGCTAACTCTATTAAAACACCATTTAAACTTTTTGGGTGAGCAAATGCTACTAGAGTATTGTTAAGACCTTCTCTTGGTGTGTGATCAATCATTTCAATATTATTTTCTTTTAGGGATTTTATTCCAATTAATATATCATCAACAAGATAGCAAACATGATGCATACCTTCTCCTCTTTTATCCAAAAATTTAGAAATCGAGGAATCAGGAACAACAGGCTCAAGAAGTTCAATTGCTGTCGATCCTGATGATTCTGGTAACAGCATGATAGCTCTAACTCCCTGATCAAGAACAGTCTCATCATGTTCAATTTTGAGACCTAATGTTCTTTGGTAAAGTTCTGCTGTGTGCGATGCATTATGTACAGCAACACCTATATGATATAAACTTCCTACTTTAAATATTTCCATAGCAATTTAATTTAAATCATTCACGGCATTTCATCAAATTATTTTATAATTTTCATCTAATTTTTTTGAAATTAGCATAATATCCAAGCCCTTTAATGTGGGGTTGGTATTGTTATTATTAAGTATTTCAGCAACAGTTTCGGCTAATTCCTCTTTAATCTCAATCCTAAAATTAGCTTTTTTACTGCTTTTTCTTATAAAAATAATTTCTCTAATTAAGTCGTAACAAATAATATCTTTCCTTGTAATTGCGCCTGATCCGTGACAAACCGCACAATCTTCACTAACAAGACTTGATGTTCTATTTCCAATTTTTTGGCGAGTCATCTCAATAATCCCAAACTTAGACATTGGTAGTATGGAATGTTTGGCTTTGTCTTTATTCATTGAATCTTTAAAAACTTTAAAAATTTTATTTCTTTCTGACGAATTTTTCGCATCTATGAAATCTATTAGTACAATACCGCTAAGGTTTCTTAACATCACCTGATGAGCAATTTCTTTGGCAGCATTTAAATTAACAGTAAGATTAGTTTCTTTTTTATTATTTAAACTTCTTCCTGAATTAACATCCACAACAGTGAGACCCTCTTTCTCTTCAACAAGCAGGAAAGATCCGTTTTTTAAATTTACTTTTTTATGGAATATTCTTGATATTTCTTTATCAACCTTATTAATATTAAATATATCTTTCTTACTTGTAGAAAGACTAATTTTTATGCTCCCTTTGTTGCGACCGGAGTTTGAGGTTTGCTTCTTAAAGTAGTTATATATTTTTCTTGAATCAACTTGTATTTCACTTGTGTCATCAGTTAAAAGTTCACGATATATGTTTTCAATTATATTGTTTTCTTGATGAATAAGGGTTGGAATATCGCTTGCTTTAAAATCATTAATTATTTCTTTCCATTTTGCTTTAGTTTGTCTAATATCTTCCTTGATATCCTTTAACTTTTGGTTCTCAGCTGATGTTCTAAGTATAATCCCAATATTTTTTGTTGAAAATTTCTTTAAGGTTTTGAGCCTCGATCTTTTTTCTTCGTCTATTATTTTCTTTGAGATTCCAAAAAATTTGGGTTTAGCAATGATGACACAAAATTTTGAAGGTAATGCGACAAAATCAGAAACCTTAGGGGCTTTTCTAGGGTCATAATCACTAACGCACTGTACTAAAATAAAATTTTTATCTTCTGTCTTGTATGAGTCTGAATAGTCAGTATTAAAATCTGCTTTTAATGGATGAAAGTTTGACAAGAAAGCATTTTTATTCTCACCAATCTCTACAAAAGAAGCCTCAATGCCTTTACCTGAGAGATTTTTTTTGGCTTTATATATATTTCCTCTAATAGAAGATTGTTGATTTGCGCTATCAATCAAAAAGTAAGTCAGTTTCGAATTATCAATTACACCTACTTTTATTTGATCGAGCGTCTCGCTGATTATAATTTTTCTCAATTATCTTTCTTTAATAAACTGATTATTTTTTTTACTAGTACTTCTGGTTCTAATAATCCGTTCTCTAATTTATTTACTAATTCTTTAAATGTAGCAGTTTCTTTTGTTTTTTCCAATTCGTTTCTCAACTCCTTTTCTACCATTGTATTTAATTCAGACAACTTTCTTGTATTTCTTTTCTTTTGTAATGACCCATTTAATTCTTCATGTTCCTTAAAAGCCATAATTTCGTCTAATAATTCATTGATTCCAACATCATTTTCTGCTTGTGTCGTAAGAACATTGGTTTTCCGAGATGAGGAATCATGTTTAAGAGATATCATATATTCAATTTCTCTAGCTAATTTATCCGCTCCACTTCTATCTGCCTTGTTAACAATAAAAATATCTCCTATTTCCATTAATCCAGCTTTCATGGCCTGAATCCCATCTCCTGCCTCAGGAACCAGTGTTACTAATACTGAATCAGATATCTTTATTATATCTAGTTCAGTTTGTCCCACACCTACTGTTTCAATTATTACTATATCCATTCCAAAAATATCAAATAATTTTATTATGGAACTTGTACAGCTTGAAAGACCACCAAGGTCGCCTCTACTTCCAACACTTCTTATAAAAACTGAGCTGTCTAGAGAATGTTCTTGCATCCTTACTCTGTCACCCAAAACTGCTCCGCCAGTAAACGGGCTACTAGGGTCTACAGCTATTACACCAATTTTAAGATTTAAATTTCTTAACTTTTTTATTATTTGATTTGTTAGAGTGCTCTTTCCAGCACCAGGAGGTCCTGTAATTCCAAGAGTGTAAACATTATTGGGTATTTTCTTAACGGAATTGATTATCTTAAAAATTGAAGAAGAATTACTTTCTACTTCGCTAATAAGCTTGGATAGACAAACTCGGTCATTTGACACTAAACCCTTAATTAAGTCTTTAAAGCTCCTTTTCATTACCCTTCCTGATAATTATATCGAAATGTACCTTTTTTACTTCAGAAACAGAAAGCCTTTGTTGTTTTATAAGATTCATGTCGGATAGTCTTTTATCTTCCTTCACTTCTTTAAGGCTAATTTTTCTTTTTAAAGTTTGTTTCACTTTTAGGTCAACCACGACCCATTTTGGGTCTTTAGTAGTTGGATCTTGATAATACTCTTTAATAACAGTTGTTACTCCTACAATCTCTTTACCTTCATTACTATGATAAAATAACACTAGATCTCCCTTTTTCATCTTTTTGAGATTGTTTCTAGCCTGATAATTTCTTACCCCGTCCCAATATGTTGTATCATCCTTGACCATTTCATCCCATGAATATTTATAGGGTTCTGACTTAACTAACCAATATTTCATAAAAATAAATTTAATTTATTAATTAATTTTTGTAAAATGTAATATGATGATTTTAATTCCTGCAATAGATATAAAAGATAAGAAATGTGTAAGACTCTTAAAGGGAGATTACAGTAAAGAAACAATTTATTCTGAGAATCCCTTGGATGTCTCAAAGAAGTGGGTAGAGGAAGGAGCTAGCCTAATTCACTTAGTTGATTTAGACGGGGCGTTAGAAGGTAGCAGTATTAATTTCCCTTTAATTGAACAAATAGTTAAAAGTAGTAATTGTAAATTCCAAGTTGGAGGAGGTATTAGAAATATAGATACTATAGAAAAATATTTATCTATAGGTGTTGAAAGAGTTATAATCGGAACAGCAGCCTTTAAAGACAGTTCCTTCTTAGCTAAAGCATGTCAATTATATGGAGAAAGAATTGCAGTAGGGCTTGATATTAAGGATGGTAAGATAGCAGTTAGTGGATGGAATAAGAAAATTGATATAACAATGGAGAATGCGCTATTAAATTTTAAGAGGGTGGGTGTGAGAATGGTTATTTTAACTTCGGTAGATAGAGACGGAACCTTGGAAGGTTTTAATGAGGATTTAATTCAAAGCTATCTTAAAATATCAGATATTCCAATGATTGTTTCCGGAGGAGTAAGAGATTCAGAAGATTTAGAAAAAATAAGTAGGTTAAAAAGCAATAATATTTTTGGTGTTATATTAGGAAAATCCTTGTACGAAAATCGAATTAACTTTTCTAATTGCATAAAGGTGTACCAGGATGTTAGCTAAAAGAATAATACCTTGTTTAGATATTAATAAAGGGCGAGTGGTTAAAGGAGTTAATTTCGTTAACTTGATAGATGCAGGCGACCCTGTAGAGATTGCCGAAAGATATAGCAATGAGGGTGCAGATGAAATAACATTTCTAGATATTACTGCCTCAAACGAAGAAAGAGAGATTATGATTAATACAGTTGAGAAAGCGGCCGAGAAAGTCTTTGTACCCCTAACAGTTGGTGGTGGAGTTAGAAAGTTTGAGGATATCAGAGACCTTCTTCGGGCTGGAGCAGATAAGGTCTCAATAAATACTTCCGCGATCCTTAATCCTCAATTAGTAACTGAGTCAGCTATGAAATTTGGGTCACAATGTATAGTTGTAGCAATTGATATTAAGAAAAAAGGATCTGAATGGGAAGTGTATACTCATGGTGGGAGAAATCCTACAGGTTTAGAATGCATGTCTTGGGTTAAAAAAATGGAGGAGCATGGCGCAGGCGAGATATTATTAACTTCCATGGATAAAGATGGTACTAAAACTGGTTATGATTTAGAAATTCTTTCAAAGTTATCTGAAACTATAAGAATCCCGATAATTGCGTCTGGTGGAGCAGGAACGTTAGGACATATTGCAGATGCTTTTACTGTTGGTAGAGCGGATGCTGCACTTTGTGCTTCAATTTTTCATTTTGGTGAGTATAAAATAATAGATGTAAAAAAATATCTTTCAGAAAAAGGAATTTTGGTAAGAGAATGATCAATTCAAGAAATAAATCAGAGTTTAACGAGAAGCTAACTTTGTCTCCATATGCTTCCTATAGTATAGATTCTAAAGGAAGAGTAAAGAGAGAGAGGAAGTGCATTTACAGAACAGAGTATCAGCGAGATCGAGACAGAATATTGCATTCAAAATCTTTTAGAAGGCTAAAGGATAAAACTCAAGTCTTCTTGGCACCTTATGGTGATCATTTTAGAACAAGGCTGACCCATGTTTTAGAGGTTGCTCAAATATCAAGAACTATATCAAGAGCTTTGGGTTTGAATGAAGATCTATCAGAGGCAATAGCTTTGGGCCATGATCTTGGTCACACTCCATTTGGTCATGCGGGAGAGCAAGCCTTGAATAAAATTCACAAAAAAGGTTTCAAGCACTTTATGCAAAGTTTAAGAATAGTTGAGTTATTAGAAAAGAATGGAAAGGGTCTTAATTTGACTTACGAGGTGAGAGATGGAATTTCTAAGCATTCCAAGGGTAAAGGGCCAATAATTAACAAAAGGATAAAAATACAAACCTTAGAGGGACAGGTGGTTAGATTGTCAGACATCTTTGCTTATTTTACACATGACTTAGATGATGCACTTAGATCTTCTTTAATAAAGAAAAAAGATATTCCTATCAAGTTAACTAGATTTTTTGGCGATAAGCATTCAGAAAGAATATCGAAGGTAGTATCAGATACAATTGCGAATACTATTGCGGCTGACTATAAAGATATCGCTATATCCAAAGAGTTAGAAACTAATTTAGTAAATATGAGGAGTTTTCTTTTTGAAAAGGTTTATTATAATGAAGAAATAAAAGCTAATTTTGACAAAGCTAAGCAAGTACTGATAGATTTATATTCTTTCTTCTTAAGCAATAAAAAAGCGCTAAGGGAACTTTATAAATTTAGCAGTGGCAACAATGAAGATGATTGCTGTGATTTTATAGCTGGAATGTCAGATGATTTCGCTTTAGAAATTCATAAATCAATATTCGTACCTAAGAAATGGTCTTTTGTTGGTTTTAAAGTTTAGTTTTTGAGATATGAAAAAAAATTTAGGTTCTGTTCCTTTTTTAAATTCCAAACCCCTCACATATTTATTTGATAAGGGTAGTTACCCTGGTTATAAAACTGAATTTATGTATCCCTCTAATTTATTAGATTCCTTATTAAGTGAAAAAACTTTTCTTTCTTTAATATCAATAGCTGATCATTTTTCTGATAAAAGGATTCAATCTTTAGACCAATATTGTATAAGCGCAATTGGTAAAGTCGATAGTGTTATTCTTGTTGCAAGTTCTAATATAAATAAATTACAAAAAGTATATTTGGACCCTCGCTCAAAGAGTGCAAATATTTTATTTAAAATAATACAAGAAGATTTTGTTAAGAATAAAGTTGAATATGATTTCTTGCGCCCTAATATTGCTAATTCATATGAATCTAATACTGGACAAATAATAATAGGAGATTTGGCGCTGAAATATGTATCACAAAAGCCATCAAGTCTAAAAATTTATGATTTATCTGAGATTTGGTTTAAAGAAACTTCTCTTCCATTTACTTTTGCAACATTTAATTATTATAAAGAGAAACCAGGGACTGATGAAGTAAAACTGTTAGATGATTCTTATAACGAAGGGATTAAAAACGTTGATACTATGATTAAGGATTTTATGCTTAAGTATGAATCAAAAGTTGATTTAAAGCTGGTTGAGACTTATTTGAAAGAACGAATAGTCTATGAATTATCAAAAGAACATTTGGAAGGTATAAATTTATTCAATAAATTATCAGAGAAATTTGCAAAATGGGAAAAAAGAAGTTTTAATAACATACTTTAAATATGAAAAAAATTATTACTTTAGGTCATAGTCCAGATGCTGATGATGCTTTCATGTTTTATGGAATTTCTAAAGGCATTGTTTCCTCAGAAAAGTTTACTTTTAAGCATGTAATAAAAGATATCCAATCTTTAAATTTACTCGCAATTGAAGAAAAGATTGATACAACAGCTGTTTCTGCACATGCATATACAAAAATTCATAAGAAATATAGGGTAATGGATTGTGGGGCTAGTATGGGAGATGGATACGGTCCCATTTTGGTGTCAAA
>PAOQ02000013.1 GCA_002708105.2 bacterium
CAATAATCCCTAATAGTAATTTATAAACTTTATCCATAACAAATGACTCCTTTAATTTTAAATCTAACGATTCTTTTAAAAATATAAATAATTGTTAAAGAATAATATCATTCCCATTCAATAGTACTTGGGGGTTTGTTTGAAATATCAAAGACAACTTTATTTATACCTTTTACATTATTAATAATTTCTGAAGATATTAGATCCAATGTGTCGAATGGAATTCTTGCCCAGTTAGCAGTCATACCATCTACACTGTTAACAGCTCTTATTGCAATTGTATTTTCATAAGTTCTTTCATCTCCCATTACGCCTACTGTTTTAATAGGTACAAGAACACAAAAAGCTTGCCAGATTTTATCATAGAGTTTTTTTTCTTTTAAGATATCAATAAAGATTTTATCTGCTGCCTGAAGTAGCTTAACTCTATCCTTTGTAACCTCGCCTATTATTCTAATTGCTAGGCCTGGTCCAGGAAAAGGATGTCTTCCAATTAAACTTTTTTTAATTTTCAATGCTTTACCTAGATATCTTACTTCATCCTTAAAAAGATCTCTTAAAGGCTCAATCAATGAGAGCTTCATTTTTTTTGGTAAACCACCAACGTTATGGTGAGATTTAATTATAGCTGAGGGGCCACTAACATTAACACTTTCTATTACATCTGGATACAAAGTTCCCTGAACTAAAAATTTTGCATTTGAAACTTTTCTTGATTCTTTATCAAATAATTCAATAAATGTTTTACCTATTATTTTTCTTTTCTTTTCAGGATCAACAATGCCCTTAAGCCTTGAAAGAAAAAGGGTTCCTGCATTTATCACCTTTGGTTTTACTCCCAGACTATTTAGAACAGGAACTATTTCTTTAACTTCGTTATGCCTCATTAATCCTGTATCTACTATAAAGCATTTAAGTTTACTACCTATTGCTTTACTAACAAGAACTGATGAAACACTAGAATCAACCCCACCAGAAATTGCTGATATTGCGATATTCTTTCCTACTAAATTTTTAATTTCTCTAATTTTCTGGCTTACCAGTTTGTCTGGCTTCCAGTTTTGTTTACATCCAACAACATCAACTATAAAATTTCGTAAAAATTGTTTTCCAAACTCCGTGTGAACAACCTCTGGGTGAAATTGTGTACCAACTATTTTTAAGTCTGAAGATGAAAACAAAGAAATAGAGCCAAATTCAGATTTAGCTAATACTTTCATTTTGTTTGGCAACTTAACTATTGTATCTCCATGAGACATCCATGAGATTTGATTATTGTTAATTTTTTTTAATAATTTAGAATTCAAAATCTTTTTAAGCTTTGATGGTCCAAATTCTCTAGTTTTAGATTTAGCGACTTTTCCCCCCAATTCTTGAGATAGGAATTGTGCTCCATAACATATTCCAAGAATTGGGATTCCCAAATCTAAGACTCTTAAATCAGGCTTAGGTGATTTCTTATCATGAACGCTGGCAGGGCTTCCGGAGAAGACTATGCAATCTGGACTGATTTCTTTTATTTTTTTTAAACTTGTTTTATAAGGCAAAATTTCTGAGTAAATATTTAGCTCTCTTATTTGGCGAGCTATTAGTTTTGTAACTTGTGAGCCAAAATCTAGAATTAAAACTTTGCTATAGTTCATAATATTAATCTAATGAATAGTTTGGTGCTTCTCTACTAATTGAGATATCGTGGACATGACTTTCTTTAAGGCCAGCGTTTGTAAGCTTAAGAAAATTAGCTGTTTTAAGTGATACTAAGTCTTTTGAACCTGTATATCCCATTCCAGCCTTTAGACCTCCGACCAACTGATAAACCACTTTACTTATTGGTCCCCTATAAGAAACCCTACCCTCAATCCCTTCAGGTACTAACTTAGAATCAATAATATCATCTTGCGAATATCGATCTTTACTACCTTCTTTCATTGCCTCTACGGACCCCATACCCCTATATGTTTTGAATGTTCTTCCTTGATATAAGACCATTTCTCCTGGTGCTTCATCTGTACCAGCAAGCAAATTTCCTATCATTACACAGTTTGCACCTGCAGCAAGCGCCTTCGTGATATCGCCGGAATATTTAATACCCCCATCAGCAATTACAGGAATTTTATTTTTCTTTGCAATAGAACAAACGTCTAATATTGCTGTTAATTGAGGCACACCGATTCCTGCAATTATTCGAGTTGTACAAATTGATCCTGGACCTATTCCTACCTTTAACGAATCTGCTCCCGCTTTTATTAAATCCTTTGCGGCTTCTGCAGTAGCGATATTTCCAACTACCACTTGGAGATTCTTATGCTTTTTCTTAATGAATTTAAGAGAATCTATAACTTTTTTAGAATGTCCATGAGCTGTATCAATAAAAAGAATATCTAGGCCATTAGCAATTAAACTTTCAACCCTATCTTTCATATCCGCACCAACCCCTACTGCGGCTGCTGCCAATAGCCTTCCTTGCTTATCTTTTGAAGCATGAGGAAATTCCTTACTTTTTTCGATATCTTTCATCGTAATTAGACCTTGAAGCCTAAACTTTTTATCAACTACAGGTAGTTTTTCTATCTTATATTTATGCAATAATTCACGAGCTTGATTTGGACTTGTTCCAGATTCAACAACTTTTAAATCACTCTTTTGAGTCATTAGCTTATTTACTTTATAATGAAGATTTTTTTCATATCTTAAATCTCTCATTGTTATTATTCCTAGCAAAACTCTATCATTCTCAGTGACAGGTAATCCGGTGAAATTTTTTGATATCATTATATCAAGAGCCTGTTTTCCAGTTGAATGTGGAGAAATAGTATGGGGCTCAATTATCATTCCTCCTTCATATTTTTTAACTTTCTGAATTTCCTCAGACTGCTCTTGTATAGTCATATTTTTATGAATTACTCCAATTCCGCCTTCTTGTGCCATAGCAATAGCTGTTCTTGCCTCAGTAACTGTATCCATTGCCGCACTGATAATTGGAATATTTAATGAAATCTTTTTTGTAATCTTAGTCTTAACGTTAACAGCCGATGGCATAATTGCGGAATAGGAAGGGACGAGTAAAACATCGTCAAACGTTAGTGATTCTTTTATTCTTACTTCTTTACTTATCTTTATTTCCTCTTACTTTTTTTTGTATTCTTTTTTACTGCTCCTTTTTTAACTGAAGCTTTCTTAGTAGTAGATTTTTTAGCTACTACTTTCTTTGCAACTTTTTTAGTAGCTTCTTTTTTTGGTGCAGACTTCTTTTTAACAACAGCCTTCTTTTTAGATGCTTTTTTTGCTTTTGTTTTGAGTGGACTAGTTCCAACAACTGATTTCCGCTTAGGCTTTACTTCTTCTTTTTTCTCTTTTTTTCCTTTAGATGCCTTTTTCTTAGGCTCTACAACAGGTTCTGGATCTGGTTCAATAAAATCTTGCAGACTTACTACATTTACAAACTCAACCACCTTCTTACGAAAATCAGGGATAGCTCCAATTTCAAATTCAATTTCTTGTGTTTTAGTACTTGCAATAATTTTAACTGGCATTACTCCAGCATATGTAGAATCGTCAATTTTTTCAAAACCAGTTGATCTTAAAATTTGCTTTTGAATAGGTGGAATAAATATTTTTCCAAGTAGGGTAACTTCTTCTGGCAAAAGCCCATCTTGAGTTACACTTATCTTTATAGTTGTTTCCTTCATTTTATATTCTACCCCATTGTAGGAATTTTTGTAGTACGATTTTACTTAATTAATGCATAAAAAACAAATATTCCCTATTAAATAATAAATAAATTGGTTTTAAATATTTTAAATTCCTTAATTTATGCTATATTTTCAACTTAACTTTTTAAACAAGGTGAGGAATTGAGTTTAACCAAAAGTCAAATAGGAAGATACAGTAGGCATTTAATAATGCCAGAAGTTGGAGTTAATGGACAGGAAAAGCTAGCAGCTGCCAAAGTACTTTGTATTGGTGCAGGCGGCTTAGGTTCACCGCTAGCTCTATATTTAGCTTCTGCTGGTGTAGGAACTCTTGGAATTGTAGATGATGACGTTGTAGACTTGAGCAATCTTCAGAGACAAATTTTACATGCGGAAGACAGAATTGGGGTCCTTAAAGTTGAATCTGCAAAACAAAGACTCCTAGAATTAAATTCAGACATAAATATTAATACTTACAACTTAAGGCTAACATCAGAGAATGCACTAGATCTCTTTAAGGACTATGACGTAATAGTTGATGGAACAGATAATTTTGCAACTAGATATCTTGTAAACGATGCCTGCGTATTATTAAACAAGCCAAATGTTTATGGAAGTATTTTTAGGTTTGAAGGTCAAGCTACAGTATTTAACTATAAAGATGGTCCTCACTATAGAGACTTATACCCTGAACCACCTCCGCCTGGGATGGTTCCTTCTTGTGCTGAAGGCGGTGTTCTAGGAATCTTACCTGGAATAATCGGAGTAATTCAGGCCACAGAGACAGTAAAAATAATTCTAGATGTTGGAGAATCTTTAAGCGGGAGATTAATGCTTTATGATTCATTAAAAATGACATTTAGAGAAATTAAACTTAGGAAAAATCCTGATACACCCAAGATTACAGAGTTAATTGATTATAATGAGTTTTGCGGAATAAACACGGCGCCCGAAAACGAAGATCAATTCGAAGTACATGTTGATGAACTTAAAAAGATTATTGATGAAAAAAGAAAAATTACATTATTAGATGTAAGGGAATATGGAGAATATGAAATATGTAAACTCCAAGATTCCACACTAATTCCATTAGGCGAAATTACATCAAGAGCAAACGAACTTGATAGTGCTGATGAGATAATTGTTTATTGCCACCACGGAATGAGAAGCTTGCAAGCAGCAAGAATCTTAAAAGGTATGGGTTTTAAGAAAGTTAAAAATCTTGCTGGCGGAATAGATGCTTGGGCTGCAAACTATGATGAAAAAATGCCTAGATATTAAGACTTAAAGCTGTCTAATTCTCCATATTTATTTGATCCATCGTCACCCTTAAGAACACCGGTATTAACAAAAATATAAGCTTTTAAGGCCCACATACATATAATATAGAATTTAAGCAAAAACTCAGGAACAAAGTGAAACTGTAATGGAATTGCGAATATATATGGGAGTATCGCAAGAAGTCCATTAATCGACCTATCTTGCAATCTTTTAGAATCCGGAAAAATAGATAATGCCGATATTAGAAGAACTAAGAAAGAAACAAGTTTTTCAACCTGGAATTTATCAAAATTCAAAAAGCCTAATAAAGAAGAAAGTGGTATTAGCATTAATACTCCAAAAAAAACGAGAAAAAACTGTGAGTACCACCAAGTTTTTCGATCAATTCTTCCATTTAAAGAAAGAAAAAGAAACTTAAGGAAATTAACATCTAAAAACTTTTTTATATTCATAAAATCCTCTATGGGCGAAAAGGGACTCGAACCCTTATGGACATAAGTCCAGCGGCTTTTGAGGCCGCCGCGTCTACCAGTTCCGCCATTCGCCCTGATTAACGTGCGTTTATGATGTTGTACCAATAAATTGCATTAATTACAAGCGAATGGGTAATTTTACCTTCGATTACCATTTTGTCTAAATCTTTAAGATCCACAAATTTTATCTGTGTATATTCACTTCCTGCATTTTGCGGTTTTGATATTTCTTCAACATCTAAAGCTAAGAAAGTATGACATCTATTATTAAGTATTGCGGGATTTGGATTAACGTAACCCAATTTGGACCATTCTCCATTCGAAAAACCTGTTTCTTCGAATAACTCTCTCTTAGCAGAATCAATTGGCGATTCGTTCTTATCAGCCATTCCACCTGGAAGCTCAAGTGTAATCGAATCAGTTCCTGCCCTATATTGTTCAACAAATACGACTTTACCTGACTTTGTAATAGGAAGTATGTTAATCCAATCAACAGAATTTAATACATAAAAGTTAAATCTTTCCTTCTTTTCGTTAGAATATGGAGAAACTAACTTATACTCAAACAAGTCAAATATTTTAAGATTTTTTAATAATGTTTTATCTTCAATTTTCCATTTCTTCATTGCCTTTTCAAGATTAACTGATTGAGTAAATAAATAAAATCTTAAAGATAATAAGTACGGAAAATGTTAATATTGTTTCGTTGGAGAGTTGGCCGAGTGGCCGAAGGCGCACGCTTGGAAAGCGTGTAGAGGATCAAACCTCTCGTGGGTTCGAATCCCACACTCTCCGAAAATTTAAGCTGGCTAGTCATTTTGATGACAGTCTATTGTAAACTCCGCCAGGACAGAAATGTAGCAACGGTAGCAATTAAGATTGGGTATCCTTGATTAGTCAGCCGAGAGTTTATATGTCATATAAAGTTTTATCTAGAAAATACAGACCAAAAATCTTCAATGATGTTATTGGCCAAGAAAATCCATTAACTGTATTAAAAAGTTTTATTCAATCTAAATCTATACCTCATGCCCTTATTTTTTGTGGATCACGAGGAATAGGAAAAACTTCTATGGCAAGGATATTTGCAAAGACAATCAATTGTGAGAACTTAAAAAGCGATAAAGATTGTTCAGGATGCACAGTTTGCAAAGAAATAGACGAAAATAAATCATTAGATGTTATTGAAATAGATGCTGCCTCTAACAATGGAGTAGATCAAATAAGGGAGCTTATAGATAGCTCGAATTACTCATCAATTAATTGTGAATATAAAATATTTATAATCGACGAAGTCCATATGCTTTCAAAAGCTGCATTTAACGCACTTCTTAAAACCCTAGAAGAACCTAATGACAACACTATTTTCATTTTAGCCACAACAGAAGTTGAAAAAATTCCTTTGACAATTTTATCTAGATGCCAAGTCATAAACTTTAAGGTTATAAAAAAGGAAGAATTAATAAAGAATTTAAAAAATATCTGTTCAAAAGAGTCGATATCAATTGATGATGAATCCTTATCTCTAATTGCAGAAGAATCGCAAGGTTCCGCAAGAGACTCACTTGGCATTCTTGAGCAACTGATGACTTCACTGAACAAGAAGATAAGTATTGAAGGAGTAAGGAAAATTTTAGGCGTAACTAGTAATCAAATACTATTTCAGGTTTCCAGTAATCTTCTTGCAAGCAATGTCAAGGAATGCTTAAAGAATTACGACGAAATTTTTAAAAAAGGTCAGGACTCAAAAAAATTTGTTTATTCGCTACTTAATTACTTCAGGTCAGCAATTTATTATAAGCTAGGTATTCAAGATGACATAGAAGGCCTTATTTCAATTGAAGAATCAGAAATTGAAGAACTATGCAAGCATGATATTGAATTATTTGAAAACTTATTTGATGAGTTAATCAAATTATATGAGCAATGTAATAAAACTGAAAATATAAAGTTTCTTATTGAATCAAATCTTATAAAGTTATGCTTAATTTCAAACTATATAAACTTATCTGATATAGTTGATGATACTGTTATAAACACGGAACTAGATGACGCCGAAAACAAGCTAAAAGAAAGATCAGAAAGACCAAAAAATGTAGAGAAAGAAAAGCCAATGGAAAAAAAAAGCCTAAAAAAGAAAGATGAACAATTTAATGCATCTTTATTGCTGGACCATCTAAAAAATTTAAATGATGAAAACCACAAACTACTTAAAAGCTGTAAATTCAAAGTTGAAAACCTAAAGATTGTAATTGATACAGAAAATTCACTTCTATACGAAATATTAAAAGAAGATAAAAAAATTTTAAGAATAGAAGATATTGTTAGCGAAATTTTTGGTAGTAAATTTAAAATTGCTATAGTAAATAGTAAAGTTGATAAAAATAATCCTGATTCTGAGGATTTTAAATTCGCTGAAAAAAAAGATAAACTATTTGAGTCAGAAACTATTAAAAATTTATTTAGCAATTTTGACTGTAGAGTGCTAAATATAGAAAAGGATAATTAATATGAGAATGCCAGGCAATATGAATATGAAAGGTATGATGAAGCAAGCCGAAAAGATGAAAGCAAAGATGGACAAGCTTCAAGAGGAGTCCGGGAATAAAACCTTAGAGATTTCAACTGGTGGTGGAATGGTAAAAGTAACCGCTAAATGCAACGGGGAAATATTAAAAATTAACATTGATAATGAAATTATGTCTTCAGGTGATAAAGAAATGCTTGAGGATTTAATCCAAGCTGCAATAAATGAAGCCCTAGCAAAAGGAAAAGAAGAAGTTGATGGAGAAATCTCTCGAGCTGCAGCATCACTTGGTATTCCACCTGGATTCCTCTAAATGACTAAAAGTTATTTGCCGAAAGAATTAGAGAGACTAATTCAGTCTTTATCAAAACTTCCTGGAATAGGTAAAGCTACTGCCTCAAGATTATCACTATATTTAATGAAGAAACCTGCTGACCTAAGTGTTGAGATAGCAAAAACACTAATAGAGGCTAGAAAGAATGTAAAAATTTGTCCAAATTGTAATAATTTTATGTTTGATAATAAATGTAGCTGCTCAGACTCCACTAGAGATAATGATATTCTCTGTATAGTTGAAAATACCACTGATGTTATGTCAATAGAAAATAGTGGCGAATATAATGGTCAATATCATGTTTTACAGGGCCTCTTGTCAATCTCCCAAGGAATTGATCCAAACGACTTAAAAATCGATCAATTAATATCTAGAGTAAAGATAAGGAAATTTAAAGAAATTATTTTAGCAACTGACCCTACCAGTGATGGTGAATTTACTGCTCAATATATTCATGAAAAAATAAAAGATTTATGTCCTATGATTACCAGAATTGCTATAGGTGTCCCTATTGGTTCGGAGGTTAATTATATTGACAAGAATACGCTAGCAAAATCTATAATAGACAGAAGGAAAATAAGTTAAATCAGAATAATCTCGACAAAAAGCCTATATTAGTTTACAATTTTTTTTTGGTTTTTTTTATTCACGAAATGGAGGTTAAAGAATGAAAATCGTAGTAATCGTAAGACAAACACCTGATACTGAAGCTAAAATTGCTGCAAATTCCTCAGGTAATGGAATAGACGAAAACGGCTTAAAATGGATATTAAATCCTTTTGACGAATTCGCAGTTGAAGAAGCTGTGAAAATTAAAGAAAGTAACGGAGCTGAAGTTATAGTTCTGGGAATAGGTCCTGATAGAGCACTTGAAACTATAAGAACTGCTCTAGCTATGGGAGGAGATTCTGCTATTCATATTAAAGATGAAAATTTTGGCAACACTGACTCCTATGCAACTGCTAAACTTATTGCATCAAAGATTAAGGCAATGGGTGACGTTGATCTAATACTTGCGGGAAAGAAGTGGATAGACGAGGAATCCGGACAAGTTCCAATACAAGTAGCAGCTGAGCTTGATATTCCTCAAGCAACAATTGCAACCAAAGTAGATGTAGATGAAGGTGCAAAAACTGTTAAAGTTCAATCTGAAATAGAAGGTGGCCAAAGAATCCTTGAACTAAGTTTCCCTGCATTAGTTACAACAGAAAGAGGAATAAACGAGCCTCGATACGCCTCACTTCCTGGTATTATGAAAGCAAAAAAGAAGCCTTTAGAAGAGGTTACTGTTGACTCTGTAAACTTAGAGGAACTTGGGTTAACTTCAGAAAATCTTGGAATTGAAGGGTCAAGATATAAAGTGGATAGCATTGATATCCCTGTTATAAATAGAAGTTTAAATGTCTTAAAAGGTGGTAATTCTGATATGGTCGAAAGTGGGGAAGTCCAAGCTGTCGCAGAAAATCTAACAAAACTTTTAAGAGAAGAAGCAAAAATCATCTAAGGAGAGAAAAATGAGTGAAATTTGGGTATTAGTAGATACAACAGCAGACGGCTCCATAAGAAACGTAACATATGAAGTATTAACAGCTGCTGTGAAACTAAAAGAAAAGAATAGTGGTACCGTTGCTGCAGTCTTTCTAGGTGAAAGCGCGGGTGCAATTGAGAGTGATCTTGGTAAATATGGTGCTGACAAAGTTTATAAAATTGAAAATCCAGGATTAAAAGAATTTAATCCTAGCGCATATGCCTCTGCACTTTCAGAAAGTATAAAAAAACATAGTCCCGATATAGTTTTAGGTGGGAACACATTACAGAACCAAGACTTTTTACCTAGAGTCTCTGCATTGACATCAGGTGGGCTTGTTCTAGATGCAGTTGATCTAGATATAAGTGCTTCCTCAACTCTTGCAATTAAAAGATATAGATATTCGGGTAAATCAATTTCTGGGATGACATTCCATGATGTGAAACCTATGATCGCAACAGTTAGGCCGAATACATTCAAGCCTAATGAAAGCTCAGGTGCAGGTGAAGTAGTTCAAGAAGCAGTTGAAATACCTGCTCAGGATAATGTAAAAATTCTTGAAACTAAACTTGTGCCAAAAGATAGGCCAGAGCTAACAGAAGCTGACAAGATTGTTTCTGGAGGAAGAGGAGTTGCTAGCACAGAAAACTTCCAGCTAATATTTGACATTGCAGATAGTATTGGTGCTGGTGCTGGTGCATCAAGAGCAGCTGTTGATTCAGGATATGTACCATATGAAATGCAAGTTGGTCAAACTGGTAAAGTTGTTGCGCCAAACTTATATATAGCTGTAGGAATTTCAGGCTCAGTTCAACATTATGCTGGGATGGGATCATCCAAAGTTATTGTAGCAATAAACAAAGATCCTGACGCACCTATTTTCCAAAAATGTGACTACGGAATATGCGGTGATCTTTTTGAAGTTCTTCCTGCTCTTACAGAAGAATTCAAAAAATTATCTTAGTATTAATTGATATAAAGTAAGGCTAAATTAGCCTTACTTTATATCAACAACTCTAATTTTAAAATCCAATTTATTAAATATTTTTTTGGTAACAGACTGAAAATATTCTGATTTGTCTGTCAAATAAATATTCCTCTTTTTCCTTTTCTTATTAAATTGATTAGGGTAGTTAGTCTTTAAATATTTCTTTAAAGAAAGAGTTATTTCCAAAGCAGAATCTACCAGTATTACTTCTTCTCCCATATAATCTCTAATACTTTTTTTTATCAAAGGATAATGAGTACATCCAAGAATCAAAGCATCTAAGTTCTTTTTTCTTAGAGGCCTTAAACTTTCTTCAATTATCTTATCGTAATATTTCTCCTTCACTAGTCCTTGCTCTATTATTGGTACAAAAATTGGGCAAGCTTTACTATAAACTTTTACCCCTTTTTCTTTTGACAAAATTAATTTTTTATATGACTCGCTATTAATAGTAGAGGAAGTCCCTATAACTCCCAGGGATTTAGGATTAAGGGCAATTGCTGCTTGAACACCGCAAGTTAGTACATCAAAAATAGGAAGTTTAAACTTTGATTTTAAAAGTTTTGTTGAATATGAAGACGCAGTGTTGCAAGCAATTACTATTATTTCACAATTAAGGGATTTAAGAAAATTAACATTATTAATAGAATAACTATCTATAGTTCTTTTAGATTTAATTCCATAGGGTAGTCTTGCAGTATCCCCTAAATATACTATCTCAAAACTTGGTAAAACCTTTGAGATTTCCTTAAAAACTGTCAAGCCACCAATACCAGAATCAAAAATACCAATTTTCATTTATTTATACCAACTAGGAACTAAAGAATTCTATTATTTCACTAATGTGTCCGATTTCCTTTATTTTTAAATTTTTATTCTCTAATTTAAGATCTTTGAAGGAGTTGCTAGGAATAATTGAGTATTTAAATCCAAGCCTAGAAATTTCCTTAAGCCTTTTATTTATATTATCAATTCTTTTAACTTCTCCATTTAATCCAAGCTCTCCTATAAAAACATATTGATTTGAAATTGGAATATTTTTAAAGCTCGAGAATATAGAGACTGCAACTGCAAGATCATTAGAAGTATCTTTCACCTTTATTCCTTTTGTTAGGTTAATAAAAATATCTTTGTCTGAAAGTTTTACATCACAATATTTTTCCAAAATTGCAACAATAAGAGTGGCACGATTATTATCAATTCCTGTTGAATACCTTTTGCCAAATGATTGAATAGGTTTAGAAACCAGGGACTGAATTTCGACAAGCATTGGTCTTGTGCCTTCATGAGTTGATGATACAACAGAACCCGGTGATGATTCCTTTTGCATAGAAAGAAATAAGCTAGTTGGATCCTTTATCTCCTCTAAACCTTTGTTACTCATATTAAAAATACCAATTTCATCGGTTGCACCAAAACGATTTTTTGATGTTCTTAGTATTCTTAAATTTCCAGTATCTATTTTTTCAAAATATAAGATTGTATCAACCACATGCTCTAAAACTTTCGGTCCTGCTATAACCCCTTCTTTTGTAATATGTGCTATCAGTATTAATGTAAAATTTAATTCTCTAGCCAGCAAAGTTAATGCCTGGGAGCAAAATCTAACCTGATTAATTGAACCTCCAATACTTTCTACTTCATCTGATTCCATAGTATGAATGGAATCAATTATTAACAATTTAGGTTTGGTCATTTTTACTTGTTCTACTATAACCCCCAAATTATTATTTGAAGATACGACCATATTTTTAGAATCAACTCCTATTCTTGATGCTCGAATTTTAATTTGTTTTAAAGATTCTTCACCTGATATATACAATAATTTAAATTCATCTGAGGCTAATTGTGCTAATTGTAAAGCGAGAGTTGATTTGCCTATTCCCGGCTCCCCCCCTATTACTATTGAGGACCCCAAAATAAAACCACCTCCAAGAACTCTATCTATCTCCCCAACCCCACTGGTATATCTAATATTATCTTCAATTTCAATCGAGGAAAGATCTGTCATATCGTTATTTACAGCTCTTGTTTTACCTTTGGTTTTTGTTTTTTCTAGAGGAATAACACAGTTCCACTCATTGCAGCTTGTACATTTACCTACATGTTGTATATGTTCTTGGCCACATGATGTGCATTGATACATGATTTTATTATACTATATATCTAATTCCTTAAATCATATAATAACTTTAAAAAAAATAGGATGACAAAAAATAAATAGTAGTTAACTTAATATATGAGCTCCTTCAAGATGTTTTTTTTACGGGGTGCATCTTGTATAAGGGGCTTTTTTTATTGTAAAATATACTTGTGGAAAAAAATAATTTAGTAGAACCAATTTCTGCATATCACCAAGACTGCCCTACTTGTGGAAGTAAACTTTTTCCTGTTGTTCACGAAAATATAGACAAGAATAATACCGAAGAAAGCAAGGCCGATAAAGAATGTCATTGTTGCGGTAAGAAATATATGGTTCTATTTGGATGCTAATATGCCATACATAAATGTTAAAGTTGCTGGGAAATTAACCCAAAAACAAAGAAAGGAAATAGTTAAGGACATCACAAATACGATGAATAGAGTTGCAGGAAAACCGCCCTCATCAACTTATGTACAAATAGATGAAATTCCTAGAAACCAATGGGGTGTTGGTGGTAAAATGCTATCTGAAAAGTAGTAACTTAGCTACTTAAATCATAAGCTTTTTCACCATGTTCTGACTGATCTAACCCAACTTCCTCACTCTCAGATTCAACTCTAATAGGCACGATTGCTTTTACAATGATCACAATAATTGTTGTTATAACCAGTGTATAAATTCCGACGGATAGCACACCAAAGACCTGCTCATACCAACCAGCATGACCAAATACTGCAATAGATAGAGTACCTAGTATTCCCCCAAAGCCATGGACAGCAAAGACATCTAACGAATCATCAATATTAAATCTATTTTTGACCACTGAACACATCTCTTGACAAGCTATACCTGCAAAGGTTCCAATTAAAATTGCCTCTATAGGTGTAACAGAACCTGAAGCCGGAGTGATTGACGCAAGGCCTGCAATTGTCCCAGTTACAAGTCCAACCATAGATGATTTTCCGTATTTAAAGTATTCGTAGCCTGCCCAAGATAGTGAAGCTGCTGATGCAGAAAGATGTGTAACCAAAAGAGTAGTACCAGCACTTCCATTAGCAGCCAATTGAGATCCAGCATTAAAGCCAAACCAACCTACCCAAAGCATACAAGCTCCAATCATTACATAAGCAGGATTATGAGGGGGTTTCGATGAATCTTTTCTACTTCCAAGAAAACATGCAATTACTAAAGCAGCCAAACCTGCGGTCTCGTGAACAACAAGTCCTCCAGCTAAATCAACTGTACCAAGGTCCATTAAAAATCCACCACCCCAAACCCAATGAGTAACAGGCGCATAGCATAAAAGCATCCACAAAGCTGTAAAAATCAAAACAAAAGAAAACCTAATTCTTTCTACAAATGCACCAATAATTAAACCAGGTGTTATTATTGCAAAAGTCATTTGGAAAGATACAAAAACTGACTCTGGAATAGTTCCTGAAAGAACCATTGAATCCACACCAGATAAAAATGACTTTGTAAGCCCTCCCCAATAACTATTAAATCCTAATCCATCTCCAAACGCTATCGAATAGCCTGCAATAACCCATAAGATTGACATCAAACAAGCAACTGATATACATTGCATGAGAACTGATAAAACATTTCTAGACCTAACTAATCCTCCATAAAATAAAGCCAAACCAGGTAATGTCATAAATAATACCAATGCGGTTGATGTTAAAATCCAAGATGTGTCACCAGAATCTATAGACGCATAACTGTTTAGTGGAATAAATAAAATTGATAGAATAAAAATAAAAAGAATACTCATAATTAACTCCTAATATAAGTTTTATAAGTAAAATCTCTATTTATATTTTTTTAAATATATAATGCCTAGCTTTTACTTATGATTAGTTATTGGCAATTCGTGTGCCAAATAAAAAAAAGAACGGAAAAGCCCACGAAAGCTAGGAAACTAGGGCTTTTCCAGGAGGTAGCCATCAGATTTTAGATGCTACTCAAAGTAGGTTTATTTAATCTTTTTATTTAATTGTATATGCCTCTATACCAACTTCATTTTTATCAGAACCTAACACCTCTTCTTCCTCACTAGGTCTAACTCCTATAGTAATTTTGAGTACCGACCATACTATTACCGAAACAATAAAAACAAAGACTACTACTGACAATGCTCCAATAGTTTGAGTTAGAAACGATGTATCAGGGTTTGTTATTGCAACAGCAATTGTTCCCCAAATTCCAGCAATCAAATGAACGGGTAAAGCACCTACGACATCATCAATTTTTAAACTTGAAATAAATTGTGTACCAAGAACTGCTATCATGCCACCTACTCCACCAATCAACATAGAGCTATATGCTGTTGGCATTAAAGGCTCAGCAGTAATTGAAACTAGCCCGGCCAAAGCTCCATTTAATGCAAAAGTAACATCAACTTTTCCATATAGTGTTTGTGACAAAATCATAGAAACTATCAAGCCAGCGCAAGCTGCTATGTTTGTGTTTACAAATATATTAGAGACTGCAACTGCATCGTCCATAGAACCGATTGCAAGCTGAGATCCGCCATTGAAACCAAACCAACCTAACCAAAGTATGAATGTACCTAAAGTTGCTAATGGTATGCTAGATGCTGGAATCGGAGTAGATGTGCCATCTGAGGCAAATCTTCCAATCCTCGGACCAATAATAATAGCACCAGCTAAAGCTGCTGCACCACCCGCTGCATGAACCAATGTAGATCCTGCAAAATCAGAGAATCCAATTGATGCTAACCATCCTCCACCCCATTGCCATCCCATTTCTATTGGATAAATAATTCCAGCTAAAATTGCGGCAAAAATGAAAAAAGGCCATATTTTTATTCTTTCTGCTATTGTTCCAGATACTATTGAAACTGTAGTTGCACAAAAAACCATTTGGAAAAACCAGTCTGAATGTGCCGAATATCCAGTCGCTATATCTTCAACAGCAGTAAAGGATGTAAAGCTACCCATATATCCGCCTTCTGATATTCCATAAGCTAAATTGTATCCAACTATGTAAAACATAATCCCTGAAATTGAATATAGACCTACGTTTTTTAAACAAATTGTGGAAACATTTTTTGATCTAACCATACCGGATTCCAACATAGCGAAACCAGCGGCCATCCACATGACTAGAAAACCACATATCAAAAATAATAATGTATTGAAAATAAATGCAGTTTCATCCGGTGAACTGGATGCAGAAGCACTATTAACTGAAAAAAGCGATAAGATTGACAAAAAAACAAAAGTGAAAAAATTTTTTACTTTATTTTTAAACATTTTTTAACCTCCAAGATTTACTATTACTTTGGAGGTGGCAAAATTTGTGCCACTTAATAAATCAATAAAAAATTATCATCATATTGTATTATTATATTTTATGACTTCTGAAATTCAGACATTAAAAAACTTATATGAATTAATTGAAATTTCATCATCTAGGTTTCCTGATAGAGTTGCATTATCCGAATATAAAAATAATCAAATTATCGCCTTAACATACTCCGAGCTGCTATATGCAATAGAAAAAAAAAGCAATGAAATAAGCAAGTTAGCTATTCCTAAAGGATCAAATATAGCTTTGTCTGGCGCAAACTCGATCAATTGGGTAATAACTTTCTTTTCAATATTAAAGGTTGGCCATATCGTAGTACCAATCGACTCAAAAATGAACCAACAGGGTATGGAATTTATTTTAAATTTTACAAATACGCAACTTTTTATTGTTGATAATGTTTCTAGTATTAAAATTTCAGATAAATTTAAAACAATCATTCAAGAAATGGATCATGTTTTAATAAAATTAGAAGCAGAAGAAAACAAAAACCTTCAGTCTACTATTCTATTAAAGAATGTAACAAATATTAATGAAGAAGAAAAAAATGATGTTGCACAAATCCTTTTTACCTCTGGAACAACAGGTGAGCCTAAAGGGGTGGTTCTTACGCATAAGAATATTTTATCAAATATTAAGGATATTCATGAAATCTTGCCAACAAAGAACTATGAAAAATCTTTTTCCATCCTCCCTCTTCATCATGTCTATGAATTAACATGTAGTCTTTTGCATAATCTTAGCAAAGGCAACTCAATACATTTTTGCTCAAAAATAGACTTAGTAACTATGGTTAGAGAAATGAAAATAATAAAACCTACAATATGGCCAGTCGTACCATTGATTCTAGAGAAAATATATAAAAATATTAATAAAAACGTTTCCAAATCTCTAATTCAGAAAATATTACTTAAGTTTGCTCCAAAACTTTTTGGCTATATCTTAAGAAAAAAACTAGGCCTTAAAGAACTTGGACTTCTTTTAAGCGGTGGAGCAGCATTAAACACTACGGTTGAAAAATTCTTTAAAGATATTGGCATGACCGTCACTCAAGGCTACGGACTATCTGAGGCTTCCCCTCTAATATCCGTAAACCCTCTTGGGAATGAGAGGATAGGCTCTGTTGGAAAAATAATAAAATCTTGTGAGGTAATAATAGAGAATAAAAATAGCTTAGATCATGGAGTGATTACAGTTAAAGGACCAAATATTTTTAGCGGGTACTATAAAAATAAAGAATATTCTAATCAAATTCTTAAAAATGGCTGGTTAAATACTGGCGATATAGGATATATGGATAGTGACGGATATCTATACATAACTGGAAGAGATAAATTTGTAATAGTTAATAAAGGAGGTAAAAATATTTATCCTGAAGAAATTGAAGAATTTTTTTCATCCTCAAGTTTTATAAAAGATATTATAATTTTTAGTAACGATGACGAGAATATCATTGCTCTCATACGACCTGATGATGAACTATTTGAGAAGGAATCTATAGATACAATAAAAAAAATAGTTTATGAAAGTTGCTTAGAAGTTAATCAGAAGCTTGAAGGCTACAAGAGAATTAAAGAAATTTACATAACAAATAAAGATTTTGAAAAAACATCGACACAAAAAATAAAAAGATCTTTTTTAAAAAATATTAATTTATCTGAATATATTTCAGCAAAATAAACCTATTCTTCTATATCTTAATCTTGCATTCTTATATTCATCCTTTAGTTTCCTTGGGGTTCTAATTAGTTCAGCAGGAATCATCTTATATGGAATCTCAACCAAATTCTGCTTTTCCCTAAAAAACCCAGATGGAAACTGATATAAAGAATCATCGACTTTCTTAATATTAATATTTAAATCGTTATTATCTAGCATTTTTATAGATGGAATTAAATCATCAACTATTTCTCTTTCTCTACAAATTATTAGTGATATTAAATCAGTAAATTTTAAAAAGCCTAATTCAACAGAAAAATTTTTATTTTCTATATCAGTTAACAATTTAGGATAATTCTTCTTTGTATATGAATCACATATTTTAATAAAATCATTCTCATTCTCTCTACTTATAGAATTTTTACTTAAGAATTTAAAGTGCTCGGCTATCAAGAGTGCAGAATAAGGAATTATTGAGCTTGATACACTTTTTAACCAAAGCTCATTTTGTAAGCCCGGTTTCATATTCTGGAAAGTATAAATCTGCCCAGATTTATTAGTTTTAGGTATTTTATCATATTCAATCCACCCACAATCATGATTTCTAATTGCATATTTTAGCTCCTCAGATTGTTCAATACCTTGTGTTATTTCACTATTAATCATTAAAAAAATATCTAACGATACCCTCGCATGATCATGCTGAGTTATAAAGCAAATATCTTCTAAGAATTCTTTTGTTATCAAAATCTTTTCACCAAAAATATACTCTTGAAATATTATCATATTCAAGATAAGTTAAAACCATGGCTAGAGTAGGAATTATTTGTGGAAGCGATTCAGATTTAGAAAAAGCTTCTGATGCTTGCAAGATTTTAGATGAATTAGGGGTTCCATATGATCTCCGAATTGCATCTGCCCATAGGACTCCAGAGCTACTTGAAGAATATATGAGTACAGCTGAAGAGCGAGGAGTTGAAGTAATAATTGCTGCGGCTGGATGGGCTGCTCATTTACCTGGGGTTGTAGCTTCATACACAACTTTACCTGTTATTGGTATACCAATAGATTCATCATGTCTTAACGGTATGGACTCATTATTATCTATTGTTCAAATGCCGCCAGGAATTCCGGTAGCAACTATGTCTATTGGCAAAGGGGGAGCTAGAAATGCTGGTATTTATGCAGCATCAATTCTTGCTATAAAATATCCCGAAATTAAAGAATCACTAAATAATTTTAGACAAAGTTTAAAAGAAAAGGTAAAGAAAGCTGCTGAAAAACATAATAAATAAAATTGCTAGTCTATAATAAATCAGAAATACAATTTGATAAAATAGTTAAATCTCTAAAATTAGGTTCTACTATTTGCTATCCTACCGAAACTCTTTACGGAATTGGCTGCATTGCCAATAACTATGAAGGAATAGAAAAGATTTATGAAATAAAAAAAAGAGACCGTGAAAAAAACTTTACTTTATTATTTAAAGATTTAGATATGCTATCTAAGCATTGCAACATTAAGGATATTGAAAGAGAACTAATATTAAATTTTTCTCCAGGTCCTTTCTCGATCTTGCTAGAGGCAAAGAAGAGCTCTACTATTGATTCTCGAGTTATAAACGATAACAACAAAATCTGCTGTAGAATCTCGCCTCACATATTCGTTAAAACTCTATTCGAATTTATAGATCTTCCAATAATCTCAACAAGTGCAAATATAAGTGGAAATAAAAATATTTTTTTATTTAAAACAATATATAATACTTTTCATAATTTAGTTGATTTTATAATAGACTATGGAGATATTCCTGAATCACTTGGTTCAACTATTGTCATGAATACTAGAGATGGACTAATAGTTTTAAGAGAAGGTGATTTAGACTCAGAAATAATTAAGGATTTTTATAATGGCCAAAGTTAAAGGATTTAAAGGGATAAGATATAACAAAAATAAAATTGAAAATATTAGTGATGTAATAGCTCCTCCATATGATGTAATTAATCAAGAGCAACAAGAGCTACTATATTCTATGCATGATAAAAATATTATTAAAATTGATTTAAATAAAACAGAAGGTGATGCGAAATACGTAGAAGCGAGTAAATTGTTAAACGAGTGGATAAATAACGAAATACTAATCCAGGAAGATAAAGAAAGTATATATCCGTATTATCAAAAATTTGATTTCAAAGGCAAAAATTATGAAAGAATTGGAATTGTAGCTTTAGTAAAGCTATGTGATTTCAATGAAAAAGTAATACTTCCTCATGAGCAAACGTTTAGCGGGCCAAAGGCTGACAGACTTAAGCTTATGGACTCATGTAAAACTAATATATCTCCAATTTTTGGTGTTTATGATAATTCTGATAATTTAATTGAAGAAATTGTTCATCGATTTATAGAATCCAACAAGCCTATAATGGAAGCTAAATCATTGGACGGGATTTTAAACAAGATATGGAAAATTGATGATGAAAATATTCTCTCCCAAATCACTCAATTATTTACCTCTAAAGAAATACTAATAGCAGATGGGCATCACAGGTATGAAACTTCACTTAATTATTCAAAAAAAAATAATAACGAAGAAGCGGGCTATGTAATGTTTTATCTAACAGGAACAATTCAAGATGGTCTTTTAATTAATCCAACACATCGAGTTTTAAATGAAATTGAAAACTCAGCCGAAATTACAAAGAAAGTTACATCTAGTTTCATAACTGAACCCTGGTCAGGAGATATGAATGAGGAGCAACTGGAGGCAGATGAATTCTTCTATATAGATATACAAAATCAGTCAAAACTAAAATGCAAGATAAAAGAATCGGATTTACAAAACTTTTACTCAATGAGTGTATATGCAGTTCAAGAAAAAATAATTGATTCATTTAAGAATAATTACTCTAGCGTTGGACACTTTAAGAGCCTGGATGATGCAAAGTCTTCAATAAGCTCCGAATCAATTGGGTTAATATTACCAAAATTTATTCCATCTGATATCATGAAAGTTGTACTTAATAACGATAAAATGCCTCAAAAATCAACTTATTTTTACCCTAAAGTAGCAACTGGATTATTATTAAATAAATTATATTAAATGATTTATACTCAAAGATAGATGAACAAAGAGAATATTAGAAATTTTAGCATTATTGCTCATATTGATCATGGCAAATCTACACTTGCCGATAGAATACTTGAACTCACAAATACTGTAACAAAAAGGGATATGACAAATCAGTTCCTAGACAATATGGATATAGAAAGAGAAAGAGGAATTACTATAAAGTCTCAATCTGTGCGAATAAACTATAAAAATAAAAACGGACAGGACTATATATTTAACTTAATAGATACTCCAGGTCATGTTGATTTCAGCTATGAGGTTTCAAGGAGCCTTATGGCATGTGAAGGTGTATTATTGGTAGTTGACGCAACTCAAGGAGTTGAAGCTCAAACTTTGGCGCATGCTTTTCTTGCTGCGGATATGGGTCTTGAGATAATTCCTGTAATCAATAAAATTGATCTTCCATCATCTGATCCAGAAAAAGTTTGCGAAGAGATTGAAAATACTATTGGTGTTGATTGTAGTAAAGCTATTCTCGTTAGTGCAAAAACCGGTGAAGGCGTGCTAGATATAATTGATGAAGTTATTGATAGGGTACCACCTCCAAATAAGGAAAATTCAGAATACTTTAAGGCTTTGATAATTGATAGTTGGTTTGACACATACTTAGGCGTTGTTCTCTTAGTTAGAATCTTTAATGGAAGATTAAAAGTTGGTGAAAAAATAAAAATGATGGCAACTGAAAGAGCATATGAAACAAGAAACTTAGGAATATTCAATCCAAAATCCAAGAACGTAAAAGAATTAAATTCTGGAGAGGTTGGATTTATTACAGCATCAATTAAAGATCTAGGAGATGCAAAAGTAGGAGATACTGTAACCCTAGCAGAAAAACCTGCTACTGAGGCTTTACAAGGATTTAAGAATATTAAGCCAATGGTTTTTTGTGGCCTATACCCTGTTGACTCTAATTTTTATGAGCAACTCAAAGAGGCGCTAGAAAAAATTAGCTTAAATGACTCCTCAATAGATTATGAAGCGGAGAATTCTGCAGCTTTAGGTTTTGGTTTCAGATGTGGATTCCTAGGATTGCTCCATATGGAAATAATAAAAGAAAGGCTTGAGAGAGAATTTAACCTGTCTTTAATTGCCACATCACCTACAGTTGTTTATGAAGTTGAAAAAACAAATAGAGAAAAAGTTAAAGTTGATAATCCTAAAAATCTTCCTAACTTAAGTGAAATAAATAAAATATTAGAGCCCTTTGTTTTAATTAGTCTTCATTCTCCAAAAAATTTTCTGGGTGGCCTTTTAGAACTATGTGAATCAAGACGGGGGGTGCAAAAAAATATAAATTTCATCTCGGAAGAAAGGCTTATATTGGAATATGAAATCCCTTTATCTGAAATGATTTATGATTTTTATAATAAGGTTAAATCAATTACAAAAGGTTACTGCTCCATGGACTATGAACCAACAAATTTAGTAGAATCTGACCTTGTTAAATTAGATATATTGATAAATGGTGAGATTGTTGATGCTTTATCTCTAATAACACATAGATCAAACTCCTATTATAGAGGTAGAGATATAACAGAACAATTAAAAGAAATAATTCCCCGACAACTTTTTGAAGTTAGAATCCAAGCAGCAATTGGATCTAAAATAATAGCTAGTGAAACTGTTAAAGCATTAAGAAAGGATGTAACTGCTAAATGTTATGGTGGTGATGTAACTAGAAAAAGGAAGTTATTAGAAAAACAAAAAGAGGGTAAAAAAAGAATGAAGAATGTAGGTAGCGTTGAGATACCACAAGAAGCATTTATGGCTGTATTAACCAGCAAAGAATAAAATTATCTAGATTATACAATGAGCAATATAAGGAATATGTATTATGAATAACTTTGGGAAAGGATGTTTATCAATACTTTTAATACTTTTATTTATTTTTATATTTATCAAATACAATGATTCACTCATAGAAAAAGAGGAGAAGAAAATATTCTGTAAAGAGGTACCTGAGAAATATAATATCTCATGCAATAAAAATTATAGAGACTACCTATATATAAATTCACAACTTAAAGATGAAGTTAAAGCAAGAATTAAATACAATAATGTATACAACAAAAAAATAGATTCAATCAATAAAAAGAAAATACTTTCAAAAACTGATAAAACCTTATATAAAGAAGTAAAAATAGATAGTCAATCTGATTTTATAAAAATCCCGAGTAATACAAAAATTAAGTTTTTATCAGTCATTTCAGAGGGCGAATACAGGGATAATGAAAATAAGAATCTTTATAAAATTGAAATAACAAATATCAATCAATTCAACCTGTTTGTCGCTATGAATTATGTTGTTAATAAGAAGAAATACGCAGATAAACGTCTACATGGTGAATACTTTACTGATCCAGATACAAACAAACTATATTTAATAAAAGTTAAGTTCAATTCAATCTTAGTTGAAGAGAAGCTTCGTCTAATGAATGATTGCATGCTTTTAAATAAAGATATTGAATCTCTAAACAAAATTATAGAAGATTCAGATTTAAAAAACTGCTTGGCTCCTTTTAATATTAATGGGGCTCCACTGCTTGAGACAAATTTTAATTATATTAATTGGTCAAGATTTAATCAGATTGATACTCTAGTCATTGGCCTAGTTAAAGAAGAGGAAAAGGAGATAACAAATAAAATTTTACATATTAGTGATTTAATTTTTAAGGAAATTGTAAAGACTGAAAACCAAGTTCTTGAAGATGTACTTTTCAATTATATAAATGAACGCCATAGTAATAGGAACAAACCTAATCATGAGGATTTCCTAGAATATGCAAGATATTTTTATAAAAATAGAATATAAGAAAAGCTTTCATGGCAGCATTGACCAGCAAAGAATAAAGTAACTTTAAGTCGATTTTGTTAAACTCTATAGATATCAGAAATCACTATGTTCTTGTCATCATTGCTGTAATAGCATGAGTTGCTGCGCTTGTTGCATTTGGATTAGTAAGAACATTAATCAAAGAAGGTAACCCAGATTGTGTAGCTCGCTCTAATGCTGGAATTAAATCTTTAGAATCTTCCACCAACTCCCCATAACCCCCCATTGCCTTAACTATTTCGTGAAACTTTATAAAAGGTAGTTCATGGCCTGCTGGTGTTTTGTCCTCACCATAAGTAAGCCAGTGTTGATGTTTAGTCATACCCCATGATTGGTCATTACATACTACGCAAACAAAAGGAAGGTTGTGCTTAACGGCTGTTTCAAACTCCATTAAGTTCATTCCAACAGCACCGTCACCTGTTATCAGAACAACTTGTCTGTGTGGGAAAGCTGTTTTGCTTCCTAAAGCAAAAGGTACTCCTACTCCCATGCATCCTAATGGACCACCTTTAACATAAATTCCCGACCGATCTACATTATATGTTGAATCTGTCCAGGCTTGAGTATCTCCACCGTCAATACAAAGCATAATATCTTTTCCAAAATAATCCTCTACAGCCTTAACTACTCTTAAAACATGTAATGGTTTATCATCACTTAATTTCAATTTTTCAACTTCTGACCACTCTTCTTTTTTCCACTTTTTACAAGTTTTAAGCCATTTTGAAAAATCTAAATCATTACCAATATTTAAATTTACTTTTTCGATTGCTTTACTTATATCAGACAATATTGGTAAGTCAGCAGGTCTATTTCTCCCAATTTCTTCGGCCTCAATATCAACTTGTATTACTTTTGCGTCAGGATTAAAAGTCCTACCCCAACCAATATACAAACTTAGTCTTACTCCCAACAAGATAATTAAGTCAGCCTCAGAAGTAGCCTTTTTAAATCCATTAAGCGCGGAAGGACTAGCTTGTCCCATGCAATTCTCATGATTATCTGAAACTACACCCCTACCAAAATTAAGAGTGAATATTGGAGCGTTAATCTTCTCAACAAACTCTTTTAGAGAATCCTCTGCTCCTGAATACCAAGAACCACTACCTGTTAGTACTACGGGTCTAGAAGATGACATTAATAATTTTTTAAACTTTTCACAATCCTCATCAGACATTTCTGGATTAGATGCCATTTCTATTTGAGGTCTATCGAGCTGGCTAGCATCAACTTCATCATATAGAACCTCATGAGGGAACCCTAAATATACTGGTCCTGGCCTCCCAGATGTGCACATTTTATATGCCTGAGCTGTATATTCAGATAATCGCTTAGTGTCGTACACTGCTCTTGCCCACTTAGTAATTGGTCGAACCATATTTTCTTGATCAATTTCTTGAAGCGGTAATCTATCCAATTCCTCTACTCCAGATTTACCTGAAAGAAACATGCATGGTGAATTAGATAAAAAAGCACCTGACATTCCAGTTACGACATTCGTTAAACCTGGTCCAGCTGTTATTAAACATACTCCTGGAGTTTTTGTTACACGACCATATGCATCTGCGGCCATTGATGCACCTTGCTCATGATGGAAATCAATCAATCGAATCCCCATATCTTTACATGCATTATAAATGGGATTTATATGACCCCCTGCAAGTGTAAAAATATCTTTAATCCCTAATTCTTTTAGTGTCTTTACTATTGCAAAGCCACCATCAATTTTTTTGCTCATAGTTTTTAACTTAATTAACAGTATAATGTATTAAAGTAGATATTTTAAGGAGCTTTATTATGACCGAAGAAACAAAGACAGAAACGAAACAACCAAGCCCTGAAGAGGCAATGCAAGCAATTCAAAGTTCAATAGCAAATGCCTTTAATTTAGGTCTTCAACAGCAGCCTAAAGAGGGTGCCGATACGATAGCCGATATTGTTACAGGAATTCAAGAAACAATTTATGCCCAGTTAAAACAAGCATATGGAGATGTTCCAGAAGATTTCATTAAAGCAAATGCTGAATTTTTTGTTCAAGTCGCCGCAATGGGCTATATCATCCCTCGTGTTTGTGCATTTGATCAAGACTTCCAAGCTAGATTATTTAAATTAATAGAAACTAGAGTGCTTGAAACACAAAAAGCTGCACAAGAAAAAGCAGGCGAAGAAAAAGGGAAAATTATTACCGAAGATAAGAAAATAATACTTTAGGATTATCTTTATTTGAATATTTTAGTTACAGGTGCTACAGGCTACATAGGCCCATTCCTAGTCAATAGACTAAAGGAAATGAATCACAATGTCACAATACTTGTAAGAAAAGAAAATGACTTCAAAGAATTAAAAGCCAAAGGTTTTAATTGTGTCATAGGTGATATAACAAATAAAGAATCTTTAGTTGGAATATTTGAAGATATTGAAGTTTTATTCCATCTGGCAAATATAGCCTCATGGTGGCTTCCAGATAATCAAACATATTACAATGTTAATGTTGATGGAACTATTAATTTGTTTGAAGAAGCAAAAAAATTCTCACTTAAAAAAATTATTCATATAAGCAGTATTGCCGCAATCAGACAACCGGAGGGCTTTATTGCAAATGAAGAATCAGTTCATCAAGGAGACTTTGAAAGTCACTATAGTAGGTCAAAATATCTGGTTGAAAAAGAAGTTTATAATTACTTAAAAGAAGGTCTGCCTATTGTTATATTAAACCCTGGTGTTGTAACTGGACCCAATGACAATAAAACATTCGGTAAAACAGTCTTAGGTATTGCGAACGGTAAAATTAAAGCAAAATTTTTTCCTAATTCATTTATACCGCTTGTTTATATTGATGATGTAATTGAAGTAATGATAAAATCAATAGATCTAAAAAATGGATCTAAATATATAGTTGTCGGAGAAAATATTAAAATCGGTGACGTATTTGATAAGGTGTGCAATCTTACAAATCAAAAAAATATATCCAAGATAACGCCGGAGTGGCTTCTTCTATTAATATCTTACTGGTCTGAATTTGTAAGTTTTTTTTCAAACAAAAGACCATCTCTACCTATTGATGGACTTAAAGCAATTAAAATCGGAGCTCAAGCAAGCTCTAAAAAATCTAGCAAAGAACTAGGCATTAAATATAATGATGCGGAACAGATTTTAACCAAATTAATTAATTGGTTAAATAAAAATAATTTAATCAATAATTAGAGTAACTTAGGTTCTAATGTAAAGATAAAAAATTTGACATATTTTTCTTCTTTATTTAAATTTGGGTTTCTATGTGTTCAATGAAATCATTAATCATAGCCGAGAAGCCTAGCGTTGCAAATTTAATTGCTGATGCTTTATCTATAAGTAAGAATTCAAAAAAGGCTGACTTCTTTGAAAATGATCGCTTTATAGTTACTTCAGCACAAGGTCATATAGTTGAATATGAAAAACCAAAGCAAAAATGGAATCTAGACTTACTACCTTTAAATCGGCCGGAAAAGTTACAGCCTATCCCAAGGGTAAAATCAAAAGTTGATTTAATTAAAAAATTAAGCAAAAGAAAGGATGTAGAGTCTCTTATCAATGCTTGTGATGCAGGAAGAGAAGGTGAGCTTATATACAATCAAGTCATAAGCTACCTAAAAATCAATAAACCTTCAAAAAGACTTTGGCTTCAATCCATGACAAAAGATGGAATCTCAAAAGCATTCACCGAGATAAAGCCAGACTCAGATTTTAAAGGGTTAAAAAACTCCGCTCTAGCAAGGACGCATGCAGACTGGGTTATTGGAATGAACGGAACAAGAGCAATTACAGGGTGGTCAAGCAAGGCATACAATGTAGGTTTTAATAAACAAGTGGTTGGAAGAGTTAAGACTCCTACGCTAGCTTTAGTTGTGAAACGAGATAGTGAAATTGATAATTTTATTTCTGAGAAGTATTTTGAGGTAACAGCAGAATTCAAAACGAAATCCGGAAACTATTTGGGAACATATTTTGATAAAGATTTTACAAATAAAGATTTTAACGATGAGGAAAAAAGAACAAAAAAAAATGATAGGATATTTAAGTTAGAAACGGTGGAATCAATAATTTCATCATGTAAAAATCAAGACGGTGCGATAAATGAGGAAAAAAAGGAAAGAAAAGAATATTCTGAAGCTCTTTTTGATTTAACTAGCCTTCAACGAGAAGCAAATAGTAGGTTTGGCTTCAGGGCTCAACAAACATTACAAATAACTCAGGGTCTATATCAACCAAGAAGCGGAGAAGGTTACATAACATACCCAAGAACAGACTCTAGGCGGCTCCCTGATGATTACCCAAAACAAGTTCTTGAAACACTTAATAATTTTATTGGAACAAAATATAGTTCATTTTCTGAGAATATATTAAAAAAGAATCTTGTTAATCCTAAAGAGAAAAAGGTCTTTGATTCAAATAAGGTTTCAGATCACTTTGCTATTATCCCAACCAATATTGTTCCAGCTAATGGAAAACTCTCCGAGCCTGAGACAAAAATCTATGATTTAATTGTAAGAAGATTCTTAGCTATTTTTTATCCACCTGTTGTAACTCAAGAAACTACTAGAATTACTACCATTGGAAAACACAACTTCAGAACCAAAGGGAAAATTTTATTAGATAAAGGCTGGAAGGAAGTTCTTGAAAGTGCTACTTCAGAGACAATATTGAATGCGATTGATGAAAATGAAAAAGCTAAGTGCTTTGAAGTATCAAAATTAGAGAATTCAACTAAGCCAAAAGCAAGATATACAGATTCAACTCTTTTAAGGGCAATGGAAACTGCAGGAAATGATCTAGGTGATGAAGAAATAGCTATGGCTATGAAAAATAAAGGTATAGGTACGCCTGCAACCAGAGCTAATACAATTGAGGACTTAATCAAAGAGAACTATTTATTTAGGACCGAAGAGGAGAATGGTAAAAAATGTATTGCTTCTCATATAAGAGGAAAGCAACTAATACAAGATTTAGATATTTTAGACTTAAAACGACTTACAGAGGCAAATTTAACTGGTGAATGGGAGTTGAAATTAAAAGAGATGGAAGAAGAAAAATATTCATATGATGATTTCATGAAAGAAACTGATAAATTAAGAGATGAAATCATCGAAAAAGCTAAATCTGTTAATGTTGATACTGATACCTTTATTAGACCATTAGATATTGATTGTCCAATCACCGGCCTACCTGTTATGGAAACTTTTAATAGATACACTACTGATAAACCTGACGAATCAACTAATATTAATAAAATTATTTCTGGTCGGCCCGTAAGTAGAAATGAAGCTATTTCATTAATTAAATCTTTTAATGGAAAAGAAGGGCGAATAAAGCTTGAGGGGTTTTTAAGCAGATTTGGAACTTTTTATGGAGCAGATGTTGTTTTAAAAGAAACTGGTAAATATGAATTGGATTGGGGACAAGAGAAAGAGGTGGACCTTAAAGAAAAGACTAGCTTAGGGCATTTTGATTTTATTAATACTGAGGTATTTTATGATGATAAATTTTATTATTTTGGAAAAAAAGGATCCAATAGAATATCAACTCTTATACTTTCTCCATATTTAAATTCTGATGATGAAGAAGAGAAAAAAAGATTTTCATTACCTTTAGATGAAGCAAAAAAATTATTTAATGGGGAAAAGACTAATATATTACAGTTTAAATCAAAAAGAAAAAATGCCAGAAAACCTTTTTTTAAAGCAAGGCTATATTTGGACCCTAAATTTAAACCAAAATTTGAAATGATAAAGCCCGAAAAAATTAGCCCGAAGAAAGAAGAAAAAAATTAATCTGATAATTAATGCTATAATTAGAACATGTTTGAGAAAATTACAGACAAAATAAGCAGTTCTTTTAAGAAATTAAGAGGGAACAATGTAATAACAAATGAAAACATTAAGGACTCTCTAAAAGAAATAAGAATGAGCCTATTAGAAGCTGATGTTAATTATAAAGTTGTCAAAACTCTAGTTGAAAAAATAGAAGAGAAGGCTTTAGGGCAAGAAGTAATTAAAAGTATTTCTCCTAGCGAACAATTTATTAAAATTTTTAACGATGAATTAGTAAAATTGCTTGGCGAAAAAACCGAGCCCTTGAACATAAAGGTTTCACCACCCGCTGTAATTATGATGGCTGGACTCCAGGGTTCAGGTAAAACCACAACCGCTGCAAAGTTAGCAAAATATTTAAAAGAAAAAGAAAAAAGAAATCCATGTCTTGTATCAGCTGATATATATAGGCCTGCTGCTATAGAGCAATTAAAAATATTATCAAATCAAATAAAAGTTCCTTTTATTGAAAATGATTCAAAGAATGTTGTAGATATTTGTAGTAATGCCTTTAATTATTCATACAATAATGGATTTGATACATTGATCATTGATACAGCAGGAAGACTACAAATAGATTCCGATGTGATTAATGAATTAAAATCTATTAAAAAGGAAATTAAAGTTCATGAAACGATTCTTGTAATAGATTCAATGATTGGTCAAGAAGCAATAAATGTTGCCAAAGAATTTGACCAAGAAGTGGTAATCGAAGGAATACTCCTAACCAAGCTAGATGGAGATGCGAGAGGTGGAGCTGCATTATCAGCCAAATATATAACAGGTAAGCCAATAAAATTTTATGGTTTTGGTGAAAAATTGGATATGTTAGATATTTTTCATCCTGACAGAATGGCATCAAGAATTTTGGGAATGGGCGACGTTGTATCATTGGTAGAAAAAGCTTCCGACTCAATAGATCAAGTCGAAGCTGAAAAACTCACAGATAAATTTAAGAAGAATGAGTTTGATTTTAATGATTTCAAACAGGCTATAAAATCTATGAATAAAATGGGATCATTAAAAAGTACTCTATCTATGATTCCAGGATTAGGTAAACTTTCGGACGATGAAGAGGCTATAAAGAAAGCAAATATAGAGCTTAAGAGAACCCTGGCTATAATTGACTCGATGACTAATAAAGAGAGAGGCGATCATGGTCTTTTAGATGGAAGCAGACGTAGAAGAATTGCCAAAGGAAGTGGAACCTCGGTACAAGATATAAATTCTCTTGTTAAAAAATTCTTACAAATGAGAAAGATGTCTAAGAATATGGGGAAATTCAAAAAAAAATCTAAAAATATGTTGAATTTTAATTAATTTTAATCATTATTAATGGACGGAGGAATTATGATAAAAATTAGACTAGCAAGATTAGGACGAAAAAAAAGACCTTTTTATAGAATTGTAGCAACAAATTCCAGATCCCCTAGAGACGGAAAATTCTTAGAAATACTTGGAACATATGATCCGCTTCAAGAGCCTTCAATGGTTTCTATAGATAACGATAAGCTCAATGAGTGGGTTAAAAAGGGGGCTCAGCTCAGCAACAGAGTGCAAAAACTCACTGACCCTGAAAAGTATGCAGAATTAGTAAAAGATAAACCAAAAAGAAAACCAAAAAAAGCACAACCAGAGGAAAGCAAACCTGCGGAAACTGAACAATCTTCTGAAGAACAAACTGCTATAGATAGTGAAGCATCTACTGCTGAAGAATCACCGACTGAAAATAAAGAGATTGATACTCCCGAGGAATCAGTTTCATCTTCAGATGAATCTACCAGCTCAGAAGATGAGGAAAAGCCTTCATAGAAAAGCCTTTTTAAAACTTCATTAAAGAACATGATAAAAAAAACTGAGCTTATTTAACCGAAGTATTGTATAATCGTGAATAGAGGTAGATATGAATAAAGTTGCAGAATTAATTAAATCAATCGCAAGCTCTCTAGTAGATAAACCAGAGGAAGTAGAGATTCACGAAGTAACAGGAGATACTACTACCGTTTATGAACTAAAAGTAGCTCAGGAAGATTTAGGCAAGATAATTGGTAAACAAGGAAAAATAGCAAAAGCAATGAGAATTCTTTTGGGTGCAGCTGCGGCAAAAGACAAGAGAAGAGCCGTTCTCGAAATTGTAGAACAATAATTTTCAATCTCATTGATATAGGCATTTTTATGGCTGACTCTGATGGATCAACTATTTTAAGTATCAATGATTATTTAAATTATGACTTTGTGAACTTCACTATTGTTTCTTCGTCTAATAAATCTTATGGAACTGTTTCAAGGGTCTTAGGCTCAAAAACAACTTCCTTACTTGAAGTATCATTTGAAAACAAAAAATATCTTATCCCGATAAATGATTCATTTATTACTTCTCTAGATTTAGAGGAAAGAAAAATAAAAGTTACGAATATAGAGGAAATTTCAAACTTATGATCTTTAATGTGTTAACAGTTTTTAGAGAGCTGATTAAGCCAAGTACTAAATATGGGATTCTGTCTAAGGCAATAAAAAATAAAAAAATCAAAATAAATATTTTTTCTTATTCTGACTACCTAAATGATAACGAAAGAATTGACGACAAACAATTTGGTGGTGATCCTGGAATGATCATTAAAGATGAGGTAGCATCTAAGGCTTTACGGTCAATCAAGAAACTAAACCCTGAAACAAAAACTATTTTCCTTACCCCAAAAGGAAGAAGGCTTAACAATAACCTTGCAAAAGAACTTTCCAGGTATAAGAATATATCCATTATCTGTGGCAGATATGAAGGATTTGATGAAAGAACCATAGATAAGCATGCCGATATGGAAATCTCTATTGGAGACTTTATTGTGTCTGGTGGAGAAACTCCTGCAGTTATATTGATGGATTCTATTAGTAGAATGATTAATGGTGTAGTTGGAAATGAAGAATCTGTTACAAACGACAGTTTAAATAACTCATTATTAAAACATCCTGTATATACAAGGCCTGCCAGCGTAAAAGGAAAAAAGGTTCCTAAATTACTTGTATCAGGTAATCACAAAAAGATTAGAGAGTTTAAAAGAAAAAAGTCTCTAATTGAGACAGTTAAGAAAAGAGAAGATTTACTTGAGTATGCAAATATAAACTCTCAAGAAAGAGAAATGTTAATGAAGATTAAGGCAAAAACTATTAAGTCCTCTTGTTATGTAGCTCTTGTTCATTATCCAATTGAAAATATTAAAGGCGAAATAATTAAAACATCGCTTACAAATCTAGACATACAGGATATTGCTAGAACTTGCCAAACGTATGGGATTAAAAAATATTTTATAACCCACCCTGTTAAGGAACAAAGGGAGCTGGCGAAGAATGTACTTGATTACTGGGAAAAAGGTACAAATATAAGAAATCATAGTACGAAACATGCTGCTTTAGAAAATATAGAAATTAAAAATAGTATTCAGACAGCAATAAAGTCAATAAAAGATATTCATGGTAAAAAACCTAAAATAGTTGCAACCGATGCAAGAATTATGCATAATATGGTTAATTATTCTGACATCAAGCGCAAATTAGATACTGATGATAATCCTTATTTGTTTTTGTTTGGAACCGGATGGGGATTAACTAATGAAGTTTTGGATAATTCAGATTATATTTTAAAGCCTGTCGGAAGCTATTATGAATATAATCATTTGTCGGTACGGAGCGCTGTTGCAATAATTTTAGATAGAATTTTTGGTTGTAAATTTTAGGTGCAATATGAATATTATAGATAAATTAGAAAACAAAAGTCTTAGAGATATACCTGATTTCAAATCAGGGGATACCGTCGCTGTTTCATATAAAATTAAAGAAGGTGAAAAGGAAAGAATTCAGATCTTTGAAGGAATAGTAATTGCCAAAAGTGGTGCTAGTATAAAAGAAACTTTCACAGTTAGAAAAATCTCATATGGTATTGGAACAGAAAGAATTTTTCCAATTCATTCCAAGCAAATAGATAAAATTGTTGTCAAGAAAAAAGGTAAAGTAAGAAGAGCTAAGCTTTACTATATCAGAGGACTTTCCAAGAAAGCATCAAGAATTAAAGAAAGTACTAAATAATTATTGTTTTAAACCTAGTAATAATCTTTGAATGGTTGCATATAAAGAAAGTACTGTTATGAATATGATAGTTAGCATAAAGATTAAATGCTCTATTTCCAAAAAAGTAATACCATAATACTCAAAAGCTGAGCTGATTAGCCCTCCTAATCCAAGACATACAACACGCTCTGGCCTTTGCATAATCCCTATATTTGTTTTAAATCCATGATTTTCTGCAGCAGATTTAATATAGCTCACAGCCAGACTAAAAACGGCAGCAAGGTAAATAATAAATACGAACTGTGTTCCATAATAAAGAATCATTAAACCAAACATTACTACAATTTCAGAAAATCTATCAAGGCAACTATCTAAGAACGCGCCCTTTTCTGATTGTGTTGAATTAATTCTTGCTACTCTTCCGTCTAAAATATCAAAACTTGATCCTGCAAGAAGAACTAAAGAAGCAAGAAAGATTGACCCTATAGAAAATAAAAAGGCAGTTATGAATGAAACCAAGAAAGACATTAGTGTCAGAAAATTTGGGCTAATTTTACTTTTAACAAGGTTATCTTCGATTGGGGAAATTACATAAGTCCACCATTCCTTAAAAACATTCGATATAACTGTATTATCTTGATAGCCCTTAGTGCTCTTTGTAGCTTTTAATATAGTTTCATCATAATTATTCTTTATATCTTTGTACAAAAAAATTGTTAAGACTTTATAAAGAACAAGTATCAATATTATTGCAATAAAAATATTTTGTGGATTGATTAATGTAAAGTAATTTCCCATAGTTCCTCTAATATAATAAAATCTATCACATCCTTTCAGGTGATGAAACACCTAAGAGATTTAAACCATTTGTAAAAATTATCTTTAATGATCTTAATAGTACGATTCTGGCCTTTGTGAGCTCTAGGTCATCAACTAAAACTTTTGTATTTTTATAGTAGCTATGAAATATTTTAGCTAATTCTTGCAAATAAAAAGCTATCTTATGTGGAGACATAGTATTCGATGACTCTAAGACAACGTCAGAAAAATTTAACATCTTTTTTATCAACCTTATTTCTTGCTCCTCCTTCAGTAAAGACAAGTCAATTCCATCTAAACTACCACTACCCTCTTTATTCTTTGATAAAATACTATTAATTCTTGCACTCGCATATTGTATATAAAAAATAGGATTATCATCTGAACCCTCTCTACACTTATCTAAATCAAAATCAAAATGTGAGTCCGAACTTCTTGAGACCATCATGAATCTTACTAAATCTTTGTTAAATTCGTCTAACATATCTTTAATCGTTGTATAGCTACCAGACCTTTTAGACATCGAAACATCTTTTCCATCTTTTATTAATCTAACAAACTGAATAAGAACAAATTTAAGCTTGTTTAAATCATTCGATAATAAATTCATTGATGCATTTAATCTTGCAATATGGCTATGATGGTCAGCACCCCAGATATTTACAATCAAATCAAATCCTCTTCTATACTTATCATGATGATAAGCAATATCATTCATAAAGTAGGTCGAAGTATTATCTGTTTTCCGTATTACCCAATCATCATTATCACCAAAATCTGATGTTTTAATCCATTCTGCATTTTCTTTTTCATATAAGCCATTATTCGCTTTAATCAGCTCCCTTACTTCTAGTAATAAATCAGAATCATGTACTTTTTCTTTTTCTGAATACCATGAATCAAAACTAATATCTAACTCTTTAAGATCTTTTATTATTTCTTTTTTTAAATACTCTATGGCAAAATCAGAAAAAAAAGATCTGTCATTGTCTAGAATAGAATTGGAATTACTGCTTGATACTATCTCTTTAGCTATATCAATTAAATAGTCACCTTTATATCCCCCCTCAGGAAGCTCAAAATCTAAACCAAGATTCTCTGCAATTCTTGCTTTTAGAGATTCTGCTAATAAACGAATTTGGTTTCCATAATCATTTATATAATATTCTTTTGTGACATTGTAGCCAGAAAATTTTAACATTCTTGCAATCGAATCGCCTACAGCGGCATTCCTTAAATGTCCTAAATGTAGTAATCCTGTTGGGTTAGCAGAAACAAACTCTATTAGGACTTTTTTACCGTTTCCTGTTGATGAACCAAATTTTGCATCTTTTATAACTATATCTTTTAAATATTCCTGATAAACGTTATTTGAAATTTTGAAATTAATAAATCCAGGCTCTTCAACTGAAATATTATCAAAGAAGGGGTCCTTGTTTCGATTTATTATTTCAAGGATATCTCTTGCTAAATCCATAGGCCTAGTTTTTAATTTTCCCGAACTTACTAAAGCAAAATTGGTAGAGTAATCACCATGTTCAGTATTTCTGGGAATAGATAAAGAGAGTTTAGAAAAATCTAAATCAGAAAACTTGCTATCATTTGCTAAGAACTCTTTAATTTTATTGGCTACTTTATCCTTTAACATGGCAATAATTTTTATTAAATTTAACCTTCACTAAACCTTACAATTTTATCTTCAACTTTTAAATGATCCGTAAAATTGATTGCTTCTAAGGATAAAACACCGTTAAGAAAACTTACTTCGGATATTGAACCAGATTCAGTTGTAAAATCAGTAAAAAATTTCAACTCTTTATTGGATATAGTACATAGCACAGAGGCGATTACTAAGTTATGGGTGACAACTAGTATAGTGCTATCCTCAGGCAAGCCAAATACTATTGA
>PAOQ02000020.1 GCA_002708105.2 bacterium
TTAGGCGACGGCGATTATGTTTTTTTAACACAAAATGAAATTTTAGGAATTATTGAATAACTTAGGAGGTTAAATTCAAAATGAGTGCAAAAGATATAAAATTTGGAAGAGCAGCCCAAGCTCTCGTAAAAGAAGGGGTAGATAAGCTAGCGAATGCTGTAAAAGCTACGCTGGGACCTAGGGGAAGAAATGTTTTAATTGAAAAAACATTCGGAGCGCCTGTGGTAACAAAAGACGGAGTAACAGTAGCTAAAGAAATTGAGCTTGAAGATAAATTTGAGAATATGGGAGCTCAAATGGTTAAAGAAGTTGCTTCTAAAACCAATGATGTTGCTGGTGATGGTACAACTACCGCCACAGTTCTAGCTCAAGCTATTTATCGTGAAGGGATTAAGCTTACAGCTGCTGGTCATGATCCGATGAAACTAAAAAGAGGTATAGATAAAGCAGTTCAAGCTGTAATTGATGAAATTAGAAAAGGTTCAAAGCCTGTTAAAGGTAAAGATGAAATTGCTTCGGTTGCAACTATCTCAGCAAACGGAGAAGGTGAAGTTGGTCAGATAATTTCTGATGCTATGGAAAAAGTAGGTAAAGATGGCGTTATAACAGTAGAAGAAGGAAGAAGTCTTGATACTGAGCTAAACATAGTAGAAGGTATGCAGTTTGACAGAGGATACTTAAGCCCATATTTGGTTACTGAACCAGAAAGAATGACTGTTGAATTAGAAGATCCGTATATTTTCATGTATGAAAAGAAAATTGCAAACATGAAAGATTTAGTTCCTTTACTTGAAGAAGTTGCTAAAACCGCAAAGCCTGTATTAATTATGGCTGAGGATATCGAAGGAGAAGCATTAGCAACACTGGTTGTTAACAAAATGAGAGGAACACTGAAAGTTGCTGCTGTCAAAGCTCCAGGTTTTGGAGATAGAAGAAAAGATATGCTAGAAGATATTGCAGTCTTGACTGGTGGTACAGTTATAGTCGAAGAAGCTGGAATGACCTTAGAAGCAGCTAATCTTCAGCATTGCGGTTCCGCTAAAAGAGTAGTAATTGATAAAGATAATACAACTATCGTGGGAGGCTCAGGGAAGAAAGCTGAAATTAGTTCAAGAATTAATCAAATAAAGGCTCAAATCCAAGATGCATCTGGAGAATATGATAGAGAAAAACTTCAAGAAAGGTTAGCAAAGTTAGCTGGTGGTGTCTCTGTTATTCACGTGGGTGCAGCAACTGAAGCTGAAATGAAAGAGAAAAAAGCAAGAGTTGAAGATGCATTGAATGCCACTCGAGCAGCTGTAGATGAAGGAATAGTACCTGGAGGCGGCGTTGCACTAGTTAGAGCTATCAAAGGTTTAGATAAATTTAGCACTGGTGACGAAGAGGAAGATGCTGGAGTAAACATTATTAGAAGAGCTCTTGAAGAACCAATAAGAGAAATTGCACAAAATGCTGGAGCTGACGGTTCAATTGTTGTTGAAAGAGTCAAAGAGTCAAAAGGCTCTCACGGTTTTAATGCCGCTACTCTTGAATATTGTGATATGTTAGCAGCAGGAATTGTAGATCCTGCAAAAGTTACAAGATCTGCGATACAAAATGCTGGGAGTGTTTCTGCATTATTACTTACTACTGAAGCATTAATTGTAGAACAACCATCTCCTGATGATGGTCCTGCCGGAGGTGCCGGTGGTGGAATGCCAGGTGGCCCAATGGGTATGGGCGGCATGCCAGGTATGATGTAAACTTTTAAAAAGAGGGGCTTAGGCCCCTTTTTTTTTGCTCTCAAAATAATCAATAACTTTAGAATGAAATAAATACTCACTTAAAAAAACATCTTTTATTAATTTAATTAAATTTGCATTTTCATTTTTAGAATTGTTTTTACTTAAGCTTCTCAAAGTAAGCCCTATAGCGTTCCACTTCTTTGCTATTACGTTCATCTCTTTAGCTAATTTTAGTTTTCTAAGCAGCTTAGATTTTTCTTCTCCTATATGAAGAAAATCTTCATAAATATATCTAAAGCCTCCTCCTTTGGATCCGCGCTTAACAATAATCTGATAAGCAAACTTATAGACTTCATTGTAATCTTTTAGATTGCCCCATTTGCGAACATTGTTTATCCACTCTAGAATCATAAATATAGAACTTATCCCTCTTTCTGACTCTTGACCTTTAATATAATTATGTGAATTTGTAAGAATTGAATCTTCAATTTTTTCTTTAAGGTTGCTAAAAGCAGAGAACTTTTTAACGGTAAAATTATTATAAGAAAGGGGGTAAGGTTCTGCTTTTGATGATCTTGCTTTCATCATGTCCTTAAAGGATATTTCTTGAATTTTTTTAAAATTGGTGTCGGAAACAAAAAATTTCTTTAATTTTTCGTCTACACCTATACAAACAATAACATGGCCAGGAAAATGAATACTAGAATTATAATAATGTAAGAAAAAAATATCCGTCTGAAGGAAGACTGGAAAACCACTCTTAATATTATTAATTAATTTTAACTCTGCAATTTTACTATCTGTTTCTTTTTCCCATTTATATGAGGTATTTAAGTTAGAAAAAAAATTAGGTTCCATATTAGGGGCTCTTAAATGTATAACCTCAGATGGTTCTCCAATAATGTTTTTTGTATAAAAAAAACCAATACCGGAACCAAGACCAAAACAAACCGCTTCATCATAATCAACACCAAAGAAATTAACCACATTTCTTATTGCTACAGAACCACAATGGATGCCTGTTATATTATTCCAATCTAAAATATGCAAATTTTCTCCGATACTTTATTGATTTCTTTCTGAATATAAGTAATTAGTTCTTGAAGATTATTTTCGGATGTTGCTTCAAATCTTATTGTTAAAGCCGGCTGAGTATTAGATGCACGAACAAGGGCCCATCCTTTATCCGTTTCAACCCTTATACCATCTACAGTAATAATTTTAGAAGATTCATTAGAATTATTTTTTAACGACTGGGTGAACCTTTCGATAAATTCAAATTTTTCATTCTCTGGAAAATCAATTCTAATTTCTGGGGTTGAAAACATAACTGGAATTTCTTGTAACATCGAGCTAAATGTTCCGTCATGACACGAAATCACTTCTGCAAGTCTAAGGGCCGCATACAAAGCATCATCAAAACCATGGTGCTTATCAGCAAAAAAGATATGTCCACTTAATTCTCCTGCCAATGGGGCCAACTCCTCTTTGACTTTTCTTTTAATATTTGAATGTCCAGTCCTCCACATAATAGGAACACCGCCATTCTTTTTTATATCATCAAATAAATTTTTAGAACATTTAACTTCTGCAATAATCTTTGCCCCAGGGTTTTCTTTTAGTACCGACCTTGCGAGCAACAATAAAACCATATCTGAATATATAAAATTCCCCTTTTCATCTACGACTCCAATTCTATCTGCATCTCCATCAAATGATACTCCAAAGTCTAATTTATTTTTCTTAACTAACGAGATTAAATCTTTTAAATTTTCTTCTACTGAAGGATCTGGGTGATGATTTGGAAAGTTTCCATCGGGTTCAGGGTAAAGCTCAAATATATCACAGCCTGCGGACGTCATAATATCTTTAGCAAATAACCCTATAGGTGTATTGGCACAATCAACTCCGATTTTAAGTTTTTTCTTTAAACTAATAGACTTTAAAATATCTTTTTTGTATAAATCAATTAAGTTGAGAGTTTGAATTTGTCCAATTTTCTCATTTTGAATAAAAGACTTTTTTTCAATTATTTTTTTTATATCTTGTATTTGATCAGCAGAAAGAACATTTTTACCTATAGCCGCCTTAAATCCATTATAATCTGATGGGTTATGGCTTGCGGTTATCATCACTCCTCCATCTACCTCAAGTCCATACAAAGAAAAATAAAGCACAGGAGTAGTAATAAGTCCTAAATCAACAATATCAATCCCGGCTTTAGCTATCGATTCTGATAACTTTCTAAATATTCTTTCAGAACTTTTCCTGCAGTCTCTACCAACTGATATTCTTTTTACTCCATTGAGAGCAAACATTGTTCCCATAGCCATCCCTATATCAGAAACAACATCATCTTTTAGATCTATATCTGCTATCCCTCTTATATCATATTCTCTAAAAATAGAATTATTCAAAACAATCTCCTTACAAGTCCTGTTTAATTATAAATAAAATACACTAAATAATCTTTGACAAAAGATAGGAGTAATAATATATTGAAATTACATGATTTCATTAACTTTAGAAAACTTTAGGTCACTTTCGAAGAAAGGAAACCTAATACCTATATATAAAGAAATAGACTTAGATTTTGATAACCCACTATCAATTTTAAGAAAAATTTCGTCAAAAAAACATTACTTTCTCTTAGAAAGTTCAGCGGGTCCCGAGAAATGGTCACAATATAGCTTCTTAGGGTTTGATCCAAAATTAATAATCTCATCCTATAAAAGCAAGGTGATCATCAAAAACAAAAACAAAAGTATTGAAAAATCTAACAAAAACATCTTTACAAAGTTAAAGGAGCTGATGAAGGAGTTTAAACCTGTTAAAGTTGAAGGTCTTCCAAGGTTTTATGGTGGACTAGTAGGTTTTTTCTCATATGAAGTTATTAATCAAATCGAGAATATATCAAATAAAGAATCAAAAAAAACAGAATTCCCAGACTCTCTATTTATGCTTACTGATTCTGTAATTATATTTGATAATATTAATAAAACTGCAAAAATTGTTATAAACGTCCATATAAAAAATGGTTCTGATTATAAATCTTTATATAAAAATTCAATTCTTGAAATTAAAAAAATAGAAAACTTATTAAAATCCACAAAAAATAATCCATATAGAAAAAGTTCAAAGTTTTCAAAGAAAGCACACCCCATAAAATCTAACTTTTCAAAACCAGACTTTCTAAAAGCGGTCAAAAAAATTAAAAATTATGTAAAGAATGGTGATGTTATTCAAACAGTTGTATCTCAAAGGTGGGAAACGAAATATAAAGATGATCCGATAAATCTTTACCGTGCGCTAAGAAGATTGAACCCATCTCCATATATGTTCTATTTAAAAATGGATACATCTCTAATAGTAGGAGCCTCGCCTGAAGTTTTAGTTAGGCTGGAGGACAATAAGGTTGAGTCTAGACCAATAGCGGGGACTAGACCAAGGGGCAAAAATATTGAAATTGATTTAAAAATGGAAAAAGATCTTTTGTCAGATCCAAAAGAGCTTGCAGAACATGTAATGCTAGTTGACCTTGCTAGAAATGATATAGGCAGAGTTTGTAAGAATGGAAGTGTAAAAGTGACTGAAATGATGAACACCGAAAGATATTCTCATGTAATGCATATAGTTTCTCATGTTGAAGGTAAAATGAGTAAAAATAAAGATTGTTTCGACTTACTAAAAGCTACTTTTCCTGCTGGTACTTTATCAGGTGCTCCAAAGATTAGGGCTATGCAAATTATTGATGAACTCGAACCGAATCCTCGAGGACCATATGGTGGCTCTGTGGGTTACTTTGGCTTTTCAGGAAATATGGACATGAGCATTATAATAAGATCATTTTATATAAAAAATGAAAAATTATATTTTCAGGCCGGTGCGGGAATTGTTGCCGATTCAGTCCCAAATAAAGAGTTTCTAGAGACAAAGAACAAATCGCAAGCTATGTTAAATGCTATACAAAAGAGCTTACTGGATGAATAGAATGAAGAAAAAAATTTTAATGATAGATAATTATGATTCATTTACATATAACTTAGTTCATTATATTGAAGAATTTGGTTCCAAAGTTACTATCAAAAGAAATGATGAAATAACAATTAAAAATATTATTAAAATAAATCCCGATTTAATTTTTATATCACCTGGTCCTTGTACACCCGTAGAAGCTGGAATATCCGTAGACCTAATAAAAAATATATCCGGAAAAATACCAATTCTTGGAGTTTGCTTAGGGCATCAATCGATAGGCTATGCATTTGGAGCAAAAATTATCAAGGCAAAGAAATTACTACATGGAAAAACATCTAATATATACCACAACAATAAAGGTATTTATAAGGGAATTCCTAACCCTTTTAAGGCTACAAGATATCATTCTTTAGTTATAGATAAGAAAACTTTACCTAGCTCCTTCACTGTCACATCTAAAACTAAAGATGGAATTATTATGGGAATAAAACATAAGAGCTTAGATGTAGAAGGAGTTCAATTTCACCCTGAATCAATCTTGACAACCGAAGGGAAGAAAATAATAAAAAATATTCTTAAAACATAATATATGAATGATAAAGATATTAAATTCTATTTAAATCTTGCTTTAAGTGAGGCAGAAAAAGCTGAAAATATAGGCGAGGTTCCAATAGGAGCAATAGTAGTTAATCATGAAAAGACAATTGTTGGGAAAGGTCATAATCTTACAGAAAAGATGTCTGATCCAACAGCTCATGCAGAAATAATTGCAATTCAGAACGCAAGCAAAAAAAATGGTGATTGGCGCTTAAACAACTTTATACTAATTTCTACTATAGAACCTTGTCCTATGTGTCTAGCCGCAGCAAAAGAGGCCAGAATTAATAGAATATATTTTGGACATGAAAGCAATACAAAAAGTAAAGAAGATAATATAATTTTATCAAATCTTAAAGACTTTAAATGCGAAGAAATTATGAAGCAATTCTTTAAGGTCTTAAGATAAATTTTTATCTATTACTTTTGGAAGAACTGTTATTTTCTTCAACATTCCAACTTCTTTTGTTTTATATGTAACTTCTGTATTTTTTTCTATTTCTAAATAACAAATTCGTCTCTCATAGGAATTCATAGGATTTAAACTTAAAGGTCTATTGATAGAAACAACTTTATCAATCAGAACATTTACTCTCTCTACCAATTCTTTATCTTTCTTTTCTCTAAATGAGTTAATATCTATTGAGACAAAAACACTTGAGGAATTTTGCTTGCTTGCTATACGACTTAAAAGAAACTCTATATTCTTAATCATTTCCCCTTTTTTCCCAATCAAAAAACCCAGATTAGAATCACTTTTCAATTTCATTATTATGTTTCTTTCATTAGTTTCTACCTCAATTTTTGCGTCCTCCACAAAATAGCTTACTATCTCGCTGAATATCTCATGGACCTTTGCTGTGTCAATCGGATCGAGACTTGCAGGTGACTCCATAGGACTTTCCTCATCATTTACTTCAGCACTTATTACTTTTATAACAGCATTCCTTCCTCCAATACCTAAAAGCCCTGTTGAGCCCTCACTAACAACTTCAAACTCTAAGTCTTCTCTGTTTACACCTAAATCTTTACATGCTTCAATAGTCGCATCTGTTACTGTTTTTCCTTCATACTCTTTTTGAATTGACATTTTATGCCCCCTGCATCTTTTTAAATTTTTTATTTATATAAAGTTGTTGAAATATGGAAATAATATTACTTACTGTCCAATATAAAATTAATCCTGATGGAAGCCCCCAAAACATTACCGTAAATAAAATTGGCATATATTGAAATATTTTTGTTTGAAATTCATCGGCTCCAGGATTCGGTGGAGTAAGCTTTTGAGTCAAATACCATGATATACCCATAACAAGAGGTAAAACCCTAAATGGTATTCCAGTTCCTGGAATGTCAAACAACATCTCAGGAGAAGACAAGTCGGATATCCATAAAAATTCCGAATGTCTCAGGTCAAGTGAGTACAATAAAACATTATATAAAGCAACAAAAACCGGAATCTGAACCAGCATTGGCAAACATCCGCTTAAACTAGATAAAGGATTAACTCCTTCTTTAGAATATAACTTCATAATCTCACTATTTTGAGTAGTTTTATCATCTTTAAATTTTTCTTTTATTGCATCAAGTTTTGGCTTCATAAGAGCCATTTTAGATTGCATTTGCTTCATTGACATCATGCTCTTTATTGTAAGAGGAAGGAATATTATTCTGATTAATAAAGTTATAAATATAATTGCAACCCCATAATTATTTACAAACTTATATGACATCTTTAATAATTTTTCTAAAGGATTTGCAAGCCATCCAAACCAACCTAAATCGTGAGCTGTTGCAAAATTCTTTCCAAAGTTTTCTAAAATACTTGGGTCTTTAGGTCCTAAAAAAATTGTAGAATTAACAGAATAGCTAGCTCCCGGCATTAAATTAATTGTTTTATAGCTTAGAACTGTTCTAATTGATTTACTTGAAAATTTATTATATTTAAGTGTTTTACTGCCAAGATCTTCTAATATATTAGAAATTAAGAAATATTTTTTTGAAAATCCATACCAATCTAAGTTTCCAATAATCTTCTCTGTTTCAGAAGGAGTAGAATCAACAACTTCCATATCATCTAAAAAGTATCCTAAAACATTGTGTTCAGCTGCATCAACTTCACCAACTGATTCTTCAAATATACGAAAAACAAGATTTTTGTTCGACTTATTTATAACGGTAATTTGCTGAACAATTCCGTAAGAGTCCGAATTAAATAAAAAAGATTTTTGTATAGTTATATTTCCAAACTGAGAAGACAGGTTAAATTGCCTAACTCCAGAAGATAAATTAATTTTTTCATTTCTGTAATTAAAACTTATATCTTTAGGGATATTTTCATCTTTGACTTTAATAATTGTATTCGAGAGAAATTCCCCTGGTCTCATTATTTTAATAAATTCATTATTTAAAGGTGTTTCAAAATATTGTTTCAATTTTACGTCAAAGATATAACCTCCAACCTTGGAAATTTTTCCATCAAACATTGGGGTTGAAAAATCTATACCTTCAGCCTGAAATCCAGTATTTTCTTCTATAATCTCATCTGAAACAATTACAGGATTATCTGAAACTTCGAACTCGCTAGTGGAGGGCTGTTGTTTTTTAACTATATTTTGATCTTTTTGTGGATCTTGACCTATAAATAAATTAGAACTAAAAATTATCAATATAGAGCCGAGTAAGAAAAATAAATAATTTTTTTTCATTATTTTACACCTCTAGAAACTTCATCTTTCCCTGGTTCAAAAAAAGGATTGCATTTAAGAATCCTTAAAATAGCCAAAAAAAATCCTTTGTAGGGTCCATGAATTTCAATAGAATCTAAAGCGTATTGAGAACATGATGGAGTAAATCTGCACGATGAAGGCAAAAGGGGTGATATAAAAACCCTGTAAAATTTAATTATCAGTATTAATATTTTCTGAAGTAAGTTTCTCATTAACCATTTGCTTTCTTACTTTGGAAAGCTCTTTTCTTATCCTATTGAAGTCTAAATCTAAAATCTTTTTATTAACTACAAATACTATGTCGTTGTATTCAACTAATTTAAAATCAAGTCTGTATATTTCTTTTAAAATCCTTTTATATTTATTTCTAACAACTGCCAGGTTGCTTACTTTCTTAGATATTATAACACTAAGATTGCTGGATTTCGTCTTTTTGTTTTGAATATATATAGTCAATCCAACGGCATTCAGCCTATTTCCATTTAAAATTGCACTTTTAATGTTTATTTTAATTTTCTTTCGAGCAACTAAACTCAAACTCATTTAGAGTATCTCGAAACTGTTAAGCTTGTCCTACCCTTGGATCTTCTTAGAGATAGAACTTTTTTTCCAGCTTTAGTTTCATTCCTAGATCTAAAACCATGAGTTCTTACTCTCTTTAATTCACTTGGCTGATATGTTCGTTTCATAAGAAGTAAAATGTACCATTAGAAGCTTAAAAATCAATATATTCATTGAATACTTGGTTCACTTTTTGGCGTGGCTGATCCAGCTTTCTCTTGAGCTCCACATTTACTTGATATTTCTTCCCATTTTTGTTTATATATTCTCAAATTAGAACTTGCCTTATCATAATCTCCGTCACATATAGATTTTGATATAACCCATAAATCTTCAACGGAATTTTCATTTTTTAATGTGAATTCGTGAATTACTGAAGTGAGCTCGGCATAATTTAAGACAATCATGCTATCATCTGAAAATTTTGAAATCCAAAGTAAAATTTCGGATAATCCAAACTGAAGCTCTTTAATAAAAAAATCTAACTCCTTAGGAATTTGAGTTTGGTCAACATTAGAAAGACTTTCTATTATTTCCTCTAGCCTCTTTTTTGAACTAGCAGAATCGGTATTATAATAAATGCCATCTGGTTGGACTGCGCCATCACCAGCATGCGAATAGAAAAATTTCTTTTCACTATTTTCAAAGAGAAAAAACCATTGTGGTGGAATTAAATTATCAGACTCCTGAATATATTTATCAGAATCTACACCTAATGGCGTTAGGTAATATTCACCATTCTCATGTTTGGTGAACAAACAATCTTTAATTTGTTCTTGCTCAATTTCTAAATATGTTGAAAGCGAGTCTCTATACTCTTCGTACTCTCTACCATAAAAAACATTTTGTGATGCATTTGGACCGTCCCAATAAAGTTCATGAAATTTGATATATTTTTCCCAATAACTATTATCCTCTTCAATACTATTTAAATTCTCATAAACTAATAAAGCTGCTTTTTTTGACATAATATAAAATACCTTAATACATTTTTTTATCTATGACATATCAGGAATTGGTCCGTCAGGAACAGGGTCATCAGGGCTAAAAAGCATATCATTCATTGTTCCACCAGGTGTTAACATTGGATATACCATTTCAGTGTGATCAACAACTATTTCCATCAAAACCACGCCTTTTGTCGAAAAACCTTCTTTAATTGATGACTCAAGATGTTTGGGAGACTCTATTCTAAAAGATTTGGCACCATAAGACTTTGCAAGTTTTACATAATCCGGGTTCAAATCGAATTTACAGCATGAGTAATTTTTATTAAAAAATAGCGTTTGCCATTGTCTAACCATGCCATGGTGACCATTATTAATTAAAATTATTTTTAAATCTAAATTATTCTCGACTGCAGTAGAGAATTCTTGCATATTCATTTGAAAACTTCCATCTCCACATATACCTAAAACTGTATCATTTGGCCTGCCCAGCTTAGCTCCGATTGCCGCGGGAAAACCAAAACCCATAGTCCCAAGACCACCAGATGTAATTTGGTTTCTAGGATTATTAAACTGATAATGTTGGGCTACCCACATTTGATGCTGACCTACGTCCGTAACCACAACAGCGTTCCCCTTCGTTATCCTAGAGATTGTATCTATTGCGTAACTAGTTTTTATGCTCTTCCCTTTTTGTACTGCCACAGTTGGATGAGCAGATTCCCATTCTTTTATTTGATCAAACCACTCATCTCTTTCAACTTTATCAGGTTTAAAAGACAAAGGAATTGAATCATCTATCTGACTTAATACAGACTTAGCGTCTCCTATAACAGGACAATGAACCTTGATATTTTTATTTATTGTTGAAGGATCAATATCTATATGGATTACTTTTGCATTAGGAGCAAATTTATCAAAAACTCCACCTGTCGATCTGTCGTCAAATCTCGCACCAACGCAAATAACTAGGTCACTATTGTGAACCGCCATATTTGCAAAATACGAACCATGCATCCCAATCCAACTAACCCTCATTGGATCACTCGGTGGATATCCACCAAGCCCCATTAATGTTAGAGTTACTGGAATCTTAAGTCTGTTAGCGAATTTCTGCAAAACCTTAGTGGCTCCTGATATTACTATTCCGCCACCGCCAAAAACTATTGGTCTTTTTGAGTTCATAATTAACTTAGTGGCTTTTTGTATATCTTTTTTAGGAGCTAAAATTGGAACCTTGTATCCACTGATTTTTTCTATAGATGGAAAATTAAAATTAGCACTATCGTATAAAACCTCTTGTGAGATGTCAACTAATACAGTCCCAGGTCTTCCAGTGATTGATAAATGTATTGCCTCACGAACAACCCTTGCAAGATCCCCTATTTCTTTTACTAAAAAATTATGTTTTGTACAAGACCTAGATATTCCTACATGATCAATGTGCTCAAATATATTTGTTAAATCTTTGTCCTCAGTAAAATGGCATACAAAAACAACCAAAGAGGCTGAATCCATATTTGCAGTTTGCAAACCTGTGATAGTATTGGTCGCACCTGTATCTGAGTCGCATACTACGATACCTGCCCTACCGGTAGCTCGCGCATAGCCATCAGCCATATGACTTGCTCCTTGCTCTGTTCCTGAAACAATCCTCTTTAAATACCTAGATTTATTATATTTTTTCTTAAATATTTCCTCAGCTGACTTACCAAAACTATTAGGGGGAGAGAAAATAAACTCAACTTTTTCCTTTTCTAAAGTTTTAAAAAAAATCTCTAATCCTTTCATTAATATATCATTATAAGTAAGAAAAAATAATATAACAATTTTATTTGCAAAAGTTAAATTCTTAGTTACATTTTACTAACTACCTGTCGCTAAAATCTTTTTATAGGAGGCACAATTATGCCAAGTCACTTAAACGTTGACACAAAGTATTGGACTCTCACAGATGAGATTCCAGCCCCGCCTGTAGAGAGGGATATTAAATCATGGATTATCGGAAACCCTTCCGATCCTCTATGGGATATTGATGTTCTTCCTTTAACGTATACAGACTCAAGATGGTCGGCTTTCATTTTACAAAGTCCGATGGATTGTCTACAAAGACTATGTCCAAACCCACCTTTATCTGTTTATGAAGGCGAAAACGGTGATTTAGTAGAGTATTGGTATGTACAACATAACAACACAATGCTAGGTCCATATTTGGAAATGGGTGTAACTGTTTCAGCTACACATACTGATTCCAAAGGTAATACATGGAAAGGCGGATACTATCCGTACATGTATTTAACACAAGACTCAGCTGTTGATGCAGGTCGTGTTTTAGGATTCCCTAAAAAAATGGCTTATATCAGAGCAACTGAGCATGGCGGTGAAAAAGGAGACGATTTCTATGCATTCTCAATGTCAAGAAATGGTTACCTAATGCACGCATCACAAGGTAAATATGATGATGCAGCTGTTACTCCTCCATCATTCTACGGTCAAACAGACTGGGGTAGAATGAA